>NZ_JBNNVR010000030.1:0-49798 GCF_050280645.1 Pseudomonas sp. NPDC089554 | reverse complement strand
GTGGCCTGTGCATGGCTGGCGGCGCTGACGCTGCCGACCGGCGCACCGGTGGCCGGGTCGAAGACGCTCAGGCGTGGCTGGTCGGGCCCGCTCCTACAGGTACGGCGCCGTCCTCAAGAAGCTCAGCAAGCCTTCGACGCCTCGCTCACCCGGTGGTACGCCCGGTTGAAGTACACCAGCCCATCGTCCGCGCCGCCCTGGCGGATGCCCTGTACCTCGCAGTAGAAGATGCTGTGCGACCCCACCTCATGCACCTGGGCGATGCGGCAGTCGAAGTTCACCAACGCCTCCTGCATCACCGGCGCACCGCTTTGCAGCACGCTCCAGTGGGTGACGGCGAAGCGCTCTTCCATGCTCATGGCCTTGTTGGCGAACGCTCCCGACAGCGCCTGGTGCGTGCCGGCCAGCACGTTCACGCACAGCGTGCCGTTGGCCTTGAAATGCGCGTTGGAGTGCGAATTGCGGTTCATGCACACCAACAAGGTGGGCGGTGAGTCGGTCACGCTGCACACCGCCGAAGCGGTGAAGCCGAAGCGCCCGGCAGGACCATCGGTGGTGATCACCGAGACCGCGCCACCGAGCATGGCCATCGCGTTGCGAAAACTGCTTATGTCGACCATGGTCGTTCTCCTCAGATATCCAGCACGAGTTTCTTGGAACGGGCCCGCGAGCAACACACCAGGATCTGGTCGTTGGCGGCTTTTTCGTCGTCGGTCAGGTACACGTCGCGGTGGTCCGGCTCACCTTCGAGCACATCGCACAGGCAGGTACCGCACACACCCTGCTCGCAGGAAATCTCGATCTTGATACCCACGCCGGCCAGGGCGTCGAGAATGGTCTGGCCCTCGGCAACCTGCACCACCTTGTTGCTGCGCGCAGCGACCACCTCGAAGCTGTCACCCGAGGCGTCCACCTCGACCTGGAAGTACTCCTTGTGGATATGGTCCTCGGCATAGCCCTGGCCGCGAGCACCGGCGATCACCCAGTCCATGAAGCCCGAGGGGCCGCAGGTGTACATGTGCGTGCCCGCCTCGGCCTTGCCGAGCACGGCGGCCAGGTCCAGGCGCTGGGCCGAGTCTTCATCGTCGAAGTGGGTGCGCACCTTGCCAGCGAAAGGCGCATCGCCCAGCTCTCTAAGGAACGCGCTGCGGCTGCGCGAGCGGCCGCAGTAGTGCAGCTCGAACTCGGCGCCGCACTGGTGCAGGGCGTGGGCCATGGCGATCATCGGGGTAATGCCAATGCCACCGCCCAGCAGGATCGAGCGGCGCGCCGACGGCTCCAGCGGGAACAGGTTGCGCGGCGCGCTGATCTGCACCTCGCGCCCTTCCAGCAAGGTGTCGTGCACGCCCAACGAGCCGCCACGCGAGGCCGGGTCCTTGAGCACGCCCAGGCGGTACACCTGGTCATCGGCCGGGTCGCTGCATAGCGAATACTGGCGCACCAGCCCCGGGGCGATATGGATATCCACGTGCGCGCCGGCCTCGAAGCGAGGCAGCGACGCACCATCGGTGCGGGCCAGGTCGAGGACGACGACGCCGTCACCCTGCACCTCGCGCTTGCGCACCACTACGTTCAACAGTTGTTCAGTCATGGCCGGTGTCCCGTGGTTCGCCAATGGAGGTTCAACGCATGAACAGCCCGCCGTTCACGTCCCAGGTCGCCCCGGTGGTGAAGTAGGCTTCGGGCCGCGCCAGTTGCACGATCAGGTCGCCGAGGAAATTCGCATCCCCCAGGCGCTGTACCGGAATGTTCGCCAGCAGCCCCGGCAGACGCTCGGCAGGCACTGCGGCATGCACCGCAGGCGAGTCGATCGGGCCTGGGGCGATGGCATTGACGGTGACGCCGCGGCTGGCGAATTCCTTGGCGAAGATCTTGGTCAGGGTGACGATGGCGCCCTTGCTCGCGGCGTAGTGGGCGCCGGTGGCGGTGCCGCCGTTCTGCCCGGCCAGCGAGGCCATGTTGATGATGCGCCCGTAGCCGGCTTCGGCCAGGTGCGCACCGAGCACCTGGCAGCCGAGGAACACGCTGCGCAGGTTCACACCCACCACCGCGTCGAACTCCTCGGGGCTGATCTGCATCAGCGGCGTGGTCTTGGTCACGGCGGCGTTGTTCACCACCACGTGCAGCGCGCCGAAGTGCTCCAGCACCTGGGCCAGCGCCTGCTCGAAGTCGGCCTTGCTGGCGACATCCAGCTTCACCGCCAGCACCCGACCGCCCTGCCCTTGCAGCTGCCCGGCACAGGCTTGGGCCTGGGCGAAATCGCGGTCCGAGACCACCACATCGAAGCCTGCGGCCAGCAGGCGAGCGCAGAAGCGCGCGCCCAACCCTTGCCCAGCCCCTGTAACCAGCGCGACCTGGTTCATCACAGCCTGGTTCATGGCGCCGCCCTCAGAGGATGTAGCCGATACCGGCAAGGGTATCGTCGCTGTTGATCAGGCTGACCAGCTTGCGCTGGATCTTGAAGCTGCCTTCGTGGCGCACCAGCTCGAAGGTGAGGTCGGCGCTGTAGTGCTTGAGGCTCTCCTTGCGGAACTCACGCAGGTTCTGGGCGCAGCGCACGGTCACCATGGCGCCGTCGTCGGCCAGCACGCGAATGCGCGAAATCGTGCGCACGGTGCGCGGCTGCGGACTGGTGGAGATCGATTCGCCGCCGATCAGCCGCTGCACGCGCAATTTGCGCATGTGGTGGTCGTCATAGGCGTAGTTCAAGGTGTTCTCGAAATCGGTGGCCTTGGGGTCGATCGGGATGATGTAGGTGCCCTTCTCGCTCCACAGGCTCAGCCAGGCGTCGAACTCGCCGTGGTCGAGCATGTCGCCCTCTTGCCAGATGAAGGCGGTGACTTCTTGCAGCAATTGCAGGTTCATGAGGGTTCTCCAGGGCTCAGGCCGACATCATCTTTTTCCACTGCTGGTACGCCGCGCGCATGCCGGTTTCGGCACTCACGTCGGAGATCAGCCCGTCTTCGCTCGGCTTCTCGCCGGGCAGGCCACGGTTGAGCATGATCCACAGCTCTTCACCGGCCTTGGCGCCCTTCTGCACACGCTCCCACGCCTCGGAGTCGTCCGGGGTGCCGAAGCCCATGGGGCCCTGGAAGTGCTCGTGCAGGCGCAGGCGGTAGCGGTTGGCCACGGCCGGGCCGCCGTCCATGGTGATGACCGCGTGGTGGATCTCGGTCTCGGTCACCGAAATCGGCTGCAGCACGCGGAAGAACGCCATCGAGCAGGCCACGTTAGGGAACAGGTTGAGGTTGAAGCCCGAACCGCCCACCGCACGCACGATGCGGCGTACCTGCTGCTCTTCGATGCCCTCGTCGCGCAGCTCCGCGGCCAGGCCTTCGAAGCGCTCGGGGATGGGTTTGTCCAGGTCCGCTTCCAGGTCCACCAGTTCGGGAATCATCACCATCACGCTGTGGCCGTTGCCCAGGTCCTCGACATAGCCGGGGCCCTTGACGAAGTCGAACAGCTCCAGGGTTTCTTCATCCACCGAGGACAGGAACGACTTGTGCACCAGCGGGAAGTGGTAGGCGTCGGTGGTGTTCTCCAGCTGGATCTTCCAGTTGCCGGGGAAGCGGAAGCGGTGCTCGCCGGGCACTTTCACGCCGTAGCCGGCGCCTTGCTTCATGAACAGGTCGATCCACTTCTTCGCCGCGCCCAGGAAGTCTTCCAGCGGCTCGATGTCGTCCTTGAAGGTGGCGAAGATCATGCCGGCGTAGCTTTCCACACGCAGGCTCACCAAAGGCAGCTCGGCCTTGTCCAGGCAGTCGCCGTAGCTCTCCGGGTGCGGAATGCCGCGCAGCGAGCCGTCCAGGGCATAGCCCCAGCCGTGGTACGGGCAGACGAAGCTGGCGGTCTTGCCCTTCTTGTGCTCGCACACCGTGGCGCCACGGTGGCGGCAGCGGTTGAGCAGCACGTGCACGTCTTTCTTGCGGTCGCGCACCACGATCACCGGCTGCTTGCCGATGTAGGTGGTCTTGTAGTTGCCCGACTCGGGGATCTCGCTCTCGTGGGCGACCCAGATCCAGGTGCTGTGGAAAATCTTCTCGAGCTCGGCGTCGAACAACGCCGGGTCGGTGTACAGCGAGGTGTGCACGCGGTCGGCCTGCACCAGTTCGGCGGGGTCGACCGCCAGGTTGACGGCGGGAATCAGGTTGGTCACGGAAGGCTCCTTGCCAGCCTCGGTGCTGGCAGTGCTGTTGTTCTGTGGAGGGGTTCAGCTGCGCTGGATGATCAGTTCGCGGCCAACCCGCGCCTCGACCTTGGCGTAGCGCCAGAGCTTGAACGGGCCGTCGCCCACGGCGGTGGTGCGGAACAGGTTGCAGGCGGCGTGCACGGTCTCGATGTCCGGTACGTCGGCCAGCAGGTAGGTGGTCCAGGGGAAGCCATCGGAGGGGCCGACCATGCCTTGGTCGTCGTCCATGTTGCCCAGTACGTTCACCCCAGCCAGGTCGTGGATGCCGTTCCACATGGCGCTGAACGCGGCCCAGACTTGCAGCTGCTCTTCACGCGGGGCGTCGAAGAAGTTCTGGTTGATGCCCATGCAGAACAGCACGCGCAGGGTTTTCTTGTCGCTCATGAGAATCTCCTCGAAAGTTACAGGTAGCCCGGCAGAGGCTGCTTGCCGAAGAACATCGCTCCGGCGTTCTGGTAGGTGACATCGCCCATGAAGGCGTGCTGGGTGACCACCTGGGCGTCGTTGACGCAACGTGCCAGGGGGCTGTCGTTGTAGATGCCGGTCATGCCCGAGAGCATTTGCGCCGAGCGCGCCACATCGGCGGCCACGCGGGTGGCGTGGGTGGAGGACAGGCGCAGCAGGTTGGTGGCTTCGACCGGTACCGGGTCGCCGGCCAGCACGTGCTGCCAGGCCGCATCGATGGACTCGTAGAAGAACGCCCGCGCCGAGCGCAATGCCGCCTCGCACTTGGCCACGTCGACCTGGGCCAGGGGTCGGTCGGCCAGCGCCGGAGCGCCCGTCACCGAGATACGCCCACTGGCCATGCCGGCCAGCTCGTCCAGCGCTGCGCGGGCCACGCCCAGGCCGACCACCGAAAGCACCTGGGTGGCGAAGGACAGCGAGGGGTAGCGGAAGAACGGCTCGTCGAGGTTGGGCTGGCCACCGCGAATGAAGGTCCACTCCTCGCCCACCACCACATCCTCGACCACCAGGTCGTGGCTGCCGGTGCCGAGCAGGCCGACGGTGTCCCAGGTTTCCTCGATGCGCGCGCTGGCACGGGGGATCACCGCCAGGCGTGGCAGGTCGAGCTTGTCGCCGTTGCGCGGGGCGATGCCCACGCCAACGATGTCGGCGCCCATCGAGCCGCTGGAGTATTTCCAGCGGCCATTGATACGAAAGCCACCGGCAACCACTTCGGCCGGTTGCGGCGGGAAGATGCCGCCGGCGAACACGGTGTCGGGGTTGTTGCGGTACAGGTTGGAGATGGTCTCCAGCGGCAGCGCGGCCAGATACACCGGGCTCATGCCGAAGCTCGCCACCCAACCGGCGGAGCCGTCGGCGTGGGAGATGCGTTCGACCATTTCGCAGAACTCGGCGGGCGAGCACTCCAGGCCACCAAAGCGCTTGGGCACCAGGGCGCGGTACACGCCGTGGGCCTTGAACGCATCGATCACATCCCGGGAAATATGGCGTTGGCGGTCGAACTCGCCCAAGCGGGCACGATCGCGAATTCCATCAAGCAAGGCCTCGAACGCAGGGCCGGAAGAAAGCGCAGACGCAGAGGCGGCGCTCAGGCAAAGCGGATCCATGGAGTTTCTCCGTCTTTAGCTACGGGTTGGAACAAGGTGGCAGGGGTGAGCAAATTCACCAGGAAGCAGTGGCGACGTGGCGCGCCTGGGTGTGGACAGGCACCGATCACTCGCACGGGATGCGAAATTGGCGGCATGGCATTGGCCTTCTTGTTGTGTGTGCCGATGGGGTGAATTTGGGATTATTTACGTGAATTGTCAATTAATTTTTCACGCGAAAAATCCACCAAAAAAAGGCAAAAGAAGACCGTATATATTGATAAACACTTGTTAAGTAAGGAGATATTTTGCTTTTCTTAGGCGGGAAGATTTTTTATTTTTTCTGAAAAAATCTTTGGAGTAGCGGAAAAAACTAGAATATTTGGCGCCGCTCTCTGTAGGAGCGGGCTTGCCCGCGAACCAGGCAACGCGTTGGATGGCACCGGCTACGCCGGTGTTCGCGGGTGAACCCGCTCCTACAGGGCTCGCGTCAGTCAGCCGTGATCCCGGCATAGCAGCGCAGGTACCGCGCGCACATAGATCAGCTCGAACACCAGCTCCACCAGGGCCTGGGTGATCACCGCCGCCGCCGCGAGCCCGCGCAGCTCTTCCGGCAAGGCCAAGGCCAACGGCAGCACTACCAGCGAATTACGCGTCGAGGCACTGAAGGTCGCTGCTCTCGCTGCGCCTGCCGGCAACTTGAAGGCCCGCGCCACCAGCGCGCCGATAATCGGGGCCAGCACCGCAAACGCGATATACACCGGCAACACCGGCGCCAGCTTGTCGATCTGGCTCACCACCGGGGCGATCTGCGAACCGACCACTACGACCAGCACCGCCGCCATCGCCGGCACCGGCAACCAGGCCCAGGCATCGGCCCATACCCTGACCGCACTGCTGCGCTTGACCAGCGCTTCGGTCAACAGCGCAAGAAGCAGCGGTGCCACGATCAGCACCAGAAAGGCTTCGAGGAACGGCGCCACCTGCATTTGCACCCCGGCACTCCCACTGAGCATCAAGCCCAGGTACAGCGGCAGCAAAGCGAGCTGAAGCAGCAGCAGGATAGGCGTGGCAGCCAGGATCAGCCGTGAATCGCCTCGGCCGATATGGGTGAACACCACCACATAGTCGATGCACGGCGTCAGCAGCACCAGCAGCACACCTACCAGGATGGCCGGCTGGCCCTCCAGAAAGCGCGTAAGCCCCCAGACCAGCAGCGGTATCAACACGAAGTTGGTGAGCAGCAGCGCGGCCATGAAGGGCTTGTTGCGCAGACCCTCGCGCAGGTTCAGGAAGGGGATCTGCAAGAACATCGCGTACATCAATACTGCGATGCAGGGCGTCACCAAGGCCGACAGCCCTTGCGCAGCAGAAGGCGCCAGCAACCCACCAGCGGCGGCGAGTATCACCACGACGAAGTAGAGGGGGATCTGGTTGTGCTCGAGGGTGTCTCGGGTCATGGGGCTCTCAGGTGCAAGGCATGGACGAATGGCCTGCATGATGGCGCATCGATCCCCTCACGTCGCCCCACAACCGAAAAAACAGGTCGGCTTTTTGCCTCACAGGTTGCAGCCGTTTTTTCACCACCGTTAAACCTGTGAATCGTTGTGTATTTCACGTGCTCCCCAGTGGAAGAAACCTGGCCCTGTCATACGATCGAAGCCTCCCTGTGCTTGCACACAACCCGCTACGAACATGACCCCCTGGAGTTCGCCACGATGCCCCAAGTGCAACCGGATTTGCGCACACCCTCCGCCCCGCTCAAAGGCCAGGCCGTCTTCGACGACGCGTTGAGCAAGGCCAAGGTACGGCTAACGGGGAACACAGGAAATCCAGAGGCGAAAACCGGCGACGACGGCGGTGGCAAGCAAGTTGGCCCGCAGGTCAAGGCGCCGACTTTCGGTGAGTACAAGAGCATCGAAAAATCCAAGGACGGCAAGGACACCCTCACCTTCACCACCCGCGACGGCCAGACCACCGTGGTGGACCGGCAAAAGACGCCTGAACTGTACGCGCAGGTGCTCAAGGACAAGCTGACCCTCGACGCCCAGGCCGACGGCTTTACCCTGTCGGTGGATAACAGCGACATGCTGTGGTACGCCGACCACATCACCGGCATCGACACCCGGCATGCCGACAAGGGGGTGATCACCTACACCTTCGGCGCCAACAAGTCAGTGATCAACGACACCCTGACCCCGGACACCTTCAAGCGTCTGCAACAGGCCAAGCAGGCGCTGGCGTACAAGGACCAGGGTTACGCACTGGTCGGCGGCGACCAGCAATTACCGCTGAGCAGCAGCGAATACAAGCACATCAAGCACCTCGACAACGGCCTGACGCTGGTCGAGACCAAGGACGGCAAGCGCTACGTCATCGGCAGTGAATTCAACCCCGAGCTCTCCCAGCAACTGGGTTACCAAAGCGCCGTGCAGAAGGTGATCGACCAAGGCAAGGCCGAGGGCTACGAGCTGGTGTCGTCACTGCCGAGCGACTTCGACGTCACCAAGATCACCGTCGAATCCATCGACAAGGACACCGGCGTCATCCAATTCCAGTACGACGGCCAGAAGTACCTGCTGCCGCCCGGCGACGCGCAAGAAGCCGAGAGCAACCTGCCGCCCGGTATCCGCATCGGCAAGGGCGGCGCCAACGACAAGTCGCCTAGCCTGGAACTGCGCGGTACGCGCCTCTACGAGCTGCTGTCGGCGCTGAAGGCAACCGAAGGCACCATGGCCAACCAAGCCTTGGTCAATGCCATCAAGAACCACGATGAGCTGGCCAAGGACAACGCGCCAACGGTCTCCTTGAGCGAGATCGACAACATCCACGCCTACCAGGAAGGCGGTGTGCAAGTCGTGACCTTGAAGAGTGGCCGAACCATCACCGTGATCCAGGCGCTGGCCCCCGAGTCGTTCAAAGCCTATGCCGAGACCGCCAAGGCCTTGGAAGGCATCAAGCGCGCCGAGGGCGACGGCTACCGCCTGGCCGGCAAGGACGAGTACCTACCCAGCACCGACGATATCTCCGGCATGGGGGCGGTGGGCGACTACGGCCCCGGATTGATCGCCTTCACCTACCAGAAACCCGGTGGCCAGCAGGAAAAGATCATCGTCAGCCAGGACCTCAACCCCGAGATGTTCGCCCAGGTCGCCGGGCACCGCGGCGAAATCGCCGCGCAGGTCAGCGATGTCGATGCCCTGCGCGCCAAGCACGGCCTGCCGCCGGCCAGCGAGCTGGACTACAACAACCTGCCGACCACCGAGATGGACGAGGAAGGCCAGCCACTGGGCGTCCAGGACCTGATGTTGCGAGACCTGGTCAAGGAATACCGCGACGGCGTGGCCAATGGCAGCATCACTGCCGACGACCCACGCGCCAAGTTCCTGCGGGCGATCGAAGCCAAGAGCATGGCCGAGAACGGCATGCAAATCATTCCCGAGCACGGTATCCGCCGCAATGCCGACGAGCCCATCGAGGTGACCGACCGTGATGTCCGCGAGCAGATCTTCGACCTCAAGGCCATTGACCAGCAACTGCTGGAACTGAGCGGCAACGAGACCATCGCCAACGACATGCAACGCCTGCAGAAAAACGCCCAGGCCAAGGTGCAGGGCGGTGAAGGCAAGATCACCGAGGCCCAGGAAAAGCTCAAGACCATGGCCAACTCCCAGGGCTTTCGCGAGTACATCAAAGAACTCAAGGACGCTGGCAACCTGGAGTTGGCACAGCAGGAAATCCAGCAGACCTACCTGGCATTGGCGCAGGTCGATCCGAAGGTCGCCGAGCAGTTCCTCGGCGACCTGACCCGCGACACCCTGATCATGGACCTGGACGGCATCATGGCCGACCCCAGCAAGATCAGCCCGGAAAACAGCGCCCTGGCGGCCACCGACACCACCAAGTATTGGCTGCGCGCTGCCCGCGCGTTTTCCGATATCCCCAACCACTCGATCAACATCTGGGAAACCACGATCGAGAAGGTCTACAACAACAAGCCCGATGCCGCTGCGTTCGGCAACATCTACGCAGACCTGGGCGACAAGTATTTCCGCAACGGCAGCATCAGCCAGGCCGACATCGATGCCGCCTTCGCCAAGGAACAGAACGCCTTCAGGGCACTTTCCACCACCGAGCGCGAAGGCTTGGTCAAGCTGTTCACCACCATGAAGGACACCGGCACCTTCGGCAGCATGTCGGGCATATTCGGCCTGGCCCGTGGCGTCTACCAGTTGCACGGCGACCCGGCGAAGATGGCGTCCACTGCCGAAGGCCGCCTGGCCATTTCCGCCGACTTCGTCACCTTCGCCAGCTTCTCCAATGGCTTCGTCACGCTCGGCGCGAAGACCTACGACCACATCTTCAAGACCAAGATCTACGACCACCTTGGCCTGAGCAAGACCATCCCGGACATGTGGCGCAAACCGCCGCCCACGACCCAATTGCCGCAAGAGCTGGAGACCGACTTCTCACGGCGCCTGGCACAGCAGGACTTCCTGCCGGACAAACCGGACGTCTATGTACCCGACGGCAAGGGCGGCTTCCGCGTCCAGCCTGGCGGTGCCAACAGCGGTGGCGCCTGGGTGCCCGACGCGAACGGCGGCAATGCCACCCGTGGCGGCCCCAACTTCAACCCCGAGGCATTCAAGGCCGGTTACCTGGATGGCAAGTACAACACCAACTACCGCATCCAGGGGGCGAACACCGGGCACCGCATCGCAGGTTCGGTGTCGCGCTTCCTGGGCTCGGCTGGCGACCTGGTCGGCGGTGTCACCGGGATCGTATTGGGTGGGTTCTCGATCCGCGATGGCTTGAAGAACCATGACAGCATCCAGACCGCTTCCGGGTTCCTGAGCGTATTCGGCGGTGCGGGCAGCACGGTCGCAGGCCTTGCCAGCGTCAATGGCGCCTGGGGCATCATCGGCGGCACTGCGGGGCGGCTGCTTGGCGCAGCGGGGCCTGTAGGCTTCCTGGTCGGGGCCGTGCTGGGTTTCGTCGGCGCCATCCTCAGCATCGACCGGACCAAGAAGCTGCACAAGATCTCGATGCAGAACTGGGACAACATCAAGGCCTTCGAACAGCAAGGGTTGCTCAAGCCAGGGGGCGCGGAAAACTACGTCTGGCTGCAAACCTACCTGTCCGACTGGGGCCAGCGCGATGCGCCAGCCGACCAGAGCATCTTCGATTTCCGCAAGGACGAGTTCGATAACCGCCAGCACCGCACAGGCAGGGACCAGTGGGGCCCGGGTAACCACAAAGACTACGAAGGCGATGGCAAGAACCGGGTGACCAAGGACATGGAGCGCTCCGACAGGGACCACTGAGGCGCGCGGCCAAAAACGAAAAAACCCAGGCCATCTCCGCACGGGATGGCCCAGGCCTAAAACCAACGGGTGAACAGGTCCGATCAGGCGTCCTGAAGCGCTCGCGGACGCTGGCTGCGGTCCTCGGCGCCAGGCGCCTTGGCGGTCTGCAACTGGAAGTCGAAGTTCAGCTCGGCGAAACGCTCGCCCTGCACGCCACGGTCACGCGCCGCTGCGGCATCGTCGATGAAGCGCAGGTCGCCGATCAGCCCGTCACGGGTGGCATAGGCGAAGTCGTCCCACAGGTACTCGTCACCCGCCAGGTTGATCTGCGTGGTCAGGTGACGATGCCCCGGCGCCGAGACGAAGAAGTGGATGTGCGCCGGACGCTGGCCATGGCGGCCCAACAGGTCGAGAGCTTCCTGGGTGGTGCCGGTGGGTGGGCAACCGTAGCCGACCGGCACGATGCTGCGCACGCGATAGCGGCCTTCGGCGTCGGTGAGGATACGACGGCGCAGGTTGAATTCCGATTGGCGCGTGTCGAAGTGCGAATAGGTGCCCTTGGTGTTGGCATGCCACACATCGACAGTGGCGCCCGCCACCGGCTTGCCGTCGGTGTCCAGCACCTGGCCACCCAGGAACATCACGGTGCCCGGGTCGGTGCCGTCGTCCATGCGCGCCTCGCCTTCGCTCAGCGGCGCACCGGCCACGTACAGCGGGCCTTCGATGGTGCGCGGGGTGCCGCCGGTGAGGCCGGCCTGCTCGTCGCGGGCATCTTGCAGCAGGTCGAGGAAGTGCTCGATGCCCAGGCCCGCCACCAGCAGGCCGGCTTCCTGGTTCGAGCCCATGCGGTTGAGGTAGTCCACCGCCTTCCAGAATTCGTCGTCGGTCACTTCCAGGTCTTCGATCAGGCGCGCGGCATCGTTGAGGATGCGCAGCACGATCTGCTTGAACCTTGGGCTGCCCTGGTCGTTGCCGAGCCCGGCCACTTCCTTGAAGAACGCTTGTACATCGGCAGTCTGGGAAATCTTCACGGTCATTTTTGCTTACCTCGAATTGTTCTTGTCAGGTAGAGGGGATCAGCGGTCGTCCTGGTGAATCGACGACGGGTGACGGCACAGGCCGTCGATCTCGATCTCCATGTACGGGAACAGCGGCAGTTGCATCAGGGTATCGTGCAGCGCCTCGACACTGGGCAGGTCGAATACGCTGTAGTTGGCGTAGTGCCCGGCGATGCGCCACAGGTGGCGCCAGCTGCCCTCGCGTTGCAGGCGCTGGGCGAGTTCTTTCTCGTCGGCCTTCAGTTGCGCGGCCTTGGCCGGGTCCATGTCGACCGGCAGTTTCACGGTCATCTTCACGTGGAACAGCATGGGTGGCTCTCCTTGAATGGCAAAAGGTTCAGCGGCGGGCGAAGCGGGCCAGGCGCGCTTCGTCCAGTTCCAGGCCCAGGCCCGGGGTGCGCGGTACGTGCAGCTGGAAGTCGCGGTACTCCGGGGCCTGGGTGACGATTTCCTCGGTCAGCAGCAGCGGGCCGAACAGTTCGGTGCCCCAGGTCAACTGGCGCAGGGTGACAAAAGCATGGGCCGAGGCCAAGGTACCGACCGCGCCTTCGAGCATGGTGCCACCATACAGCGCGATACCGGCAGCCTCGGCGATTTGCGCGGTGCGCAGCACGGCGCGGGGGCCACCGTTCTTGGCGATCTTCAGGGCGAAGATGCTGGCCGCACCATCGGCGGCCAGGCTGAAGGCGTCCTCGACGCTCTCGATGGATTCGTCAGCCATGATCGGCGCCGGGCTGCGCTGGTTCAGGCGAATCTGGCCGCCGCGGTTGATGCGCGAAATGGGCTGTTCGATCAGGTCGATGCCGTTGTCGCCCAGCACCTGGCAGGCACGAATGGCCTGGGATTCGTCCCAGTACTGGTTGACGTCCACGCGCACGCTGGCCTGCTCGCCCAGCTCGCGCTTGATCGCCACCACGTGCTTGAGGTCTTGCTCCAGCGGGTTGGCGCCGATCTTCAGCTTGAACAGGCGGTGGCGGCGAATCTCCAGCATGTGCTGGGCTTCGGCGATATCGCGGGCGGTGTCGCCGCTGGCCAGGGTCCAGGCCACTTCCAGGCTGTCGCGCACACGCCCGCCCAGCAGCTCGCTGACCGGCAGGCCCAGGCGCTTGCCCTGGGCATCGAGCAATGCGCTTTCGATGGCGGACTTGGCGAAGGTATTACCCTTGGCCAGCTTGTCCAGCTTGAGCATGGCGCCATTGATGTTGTCGGCGGGCAGGCCGATCAGCGCAGGCGCCAGGTGGGTGTCGATATTGGTCTTGATGCTTTCCGGGCTTTCGTTGCCATAGGCCAGCCCACCAATGGTGGTGGCTTCGCCGATACCTTCGACACCATCGCTGCAACGCAGGCGCAGGATCACCAGGGTCTGTTGCTGCATGGTGTGCATCGCCAGCTTGTGCGGGCGAATGGTCGGCAGGTCGACGATAAACGTCTCCAGGCGCTCGATCAGGGCATTGCTCATCGGTCAGGACATCCCGTGGGTTTACTTATGCAGCAAGGATTGCGCGCCGGTTGCAGAACGGTCCAATATCAAATGAATCTCCCACCATACCCTGGAGGTCTTGTGGAGCTCCGTCACCTGCGTTACTTCAAGGTGCTCGCCGAAACCTTGAACTTCACCCGTGCCGCCGAACTGCTGCACATCGCCCAGCCGCCGTTGAGCCGCCAGATCAGCCAGCTGGAAGACCAGCTCGGCACCCTGCTGGTGCTGCGCGAGCGCCCCTTGCGCCTGACCGAAGCCGGGCGCTTTTTCTACGAGCAGACCTGCAACGTATTGCGCCAGCTGGAACAGATCAGCGAGAACACCCGGCGCATTGGCGAAGGCCAACGCCAGTGGCTGGGCATTGGCTTCGCCCCCTCGACCCTGTATGGCGTGCTGCCCGAACTGATTCGCGAACTGCGCCGCGACGCCGAGCTGCAACTGGGGCTGAACGAGATGACCACGGTGCAGCAGGTGGAGGCGCTGAAAAGCGGCCGTATCGACATCGCCTTCGGGCGCATCCGCATCGAGGATTCGGCCATCACCCAGCAGGTGCTGCGCGAAGACCCGCTGGTGGCCGTGCTGCCCAGCGGCCATGCCCTTGCAGGCCAGGCCCTGACCCTGGAGCAACTGGCCAGCGAGCCCTTCGTGCTGTACCCCGCCAACCCGCGCCCCAGCTACGCCGACCATATTCTCGCGCTGTTCGCCCACCATGGCCTGAGCGTCAAGGTCAGCCAGTGGAGCAATGAACTGCAAACCGCCCTGGGCCTGGTGGCTGCCGGGCTGGGCGTGACCCTGGCACCGGCCTCGGTGCAGCAGCAGCACCGCCCTGACATCGAGTACGCCAACCTGCTCGACCCCAGCGCCGTCAGCCCAATCATCCTCAGTCGGCGCAAGGGCGACATGAGCCCCATGGTGCAACGCTGCCTGGCGCTGATCGAGCAGGTCAACCTCAGCGCACCGGCCCCAGGCATTCGCCCAGCCACTGGCTGAACACCCGCACCCGCGCCGACAACTGGCGGCTTTGCGGGTACACCACCGACACCGGCAGCGGCGGCGGCGCCAGCTCCGGCAGCAACACCTGCAATTGGCCTGTGGCCAGCTCATTGGCAATGCGGTAGCGCGGGACCTGGACGATACCCTGCCCTGCCAGCGCCGCACCGGTATAGAGGTCGGCCCCAGTCACCGAAACCTTGGACGGCAACTGGCGCTCGACCACCTCTCGCCCCACCTTGAACTCCAGGCCCAACACCCGGCCACTGGCGCTGGAGACATAGGCCACGGCGAAATGCTGGTCCAAGTCGTCGAGGCTGCTCGGCGTGCCGTATCGGGCCAGGTACGCGGGGCTGGCCACGGTTACCTGCTCCAGGCTCGCCACCTGCCGGCCGATCAGCGTCGAGTCTTGCAAGGTGCCGGCACGCAGCACGCAGTCCACGCCCTCGCGAACTAGGTCGACCAGGCGGTCGTCCTCGCCGATGTGCAAGGTGATATCGGGGTAGCGCGTCAGGAACTCGCCCAGGGCCGGCATCAGGAAATAGCGCGCCAGGGTGCCTTGCAGGTTGACCCGCAGCAGGCCCTTGGGCGGGGCGTCGCGAAAGGCGCTCTCGCTCTCCTCGAGGTCCGCCAGCAGGCGCACGCAGCGCTGGTAGTAGGCCTCGCCATCGTGGGTTGGGCGCACATGCCGGGTGGTGCGCTCCAGCAGCCGCACGCCCAGGCGCTGTTCCAGGCGCTTGATCAGGTTGGTAACCGTGGCGCGGGGAATTTGCAGGTCCTCGGCGGCCTGGGAAAAACTGCGGCGCTCATTGATGCGCACGAATACCTGCATTTCCTGGAAGCGGTCCATTTATAGGTCCTCTACTGCGTACGCGCCCACGAGAAAATACCTGGGTCAGGTGGGAGATAATTAATGTAAATGAAACACTGATAGTCATCTCAAGGCAATTATTTATTCCATCGAACAGCCCACACTCCTTCTTACTTGTTCAGCCCCTGTAGAAGGAAAGCCCCATGACCACTCCAGTAGCCCTCGTCACCGGCGCCTCCCGCGGTATCGGCGCCGCCATTGCCCGCCGTTTGTCCCGCGATGGTTTCGCCGTCGCCATCAACTATGCCAACAGCAGCAGCGAGGCCGAGGCATTGGCCGCCGAGCTGCAAGAGGCCGGTGGCAAGGCCATCGCCATCAAGGCCGACATCGCCAGCCCCGGCCAGGTGCAGACGATGTTCTTGACCGTCGAACAGCAGCTGGGCCGCATCGATGTGCTGGTGAACAACGCCGGCATCCTCAAGTTGAGCCCGCTGGCCGACAGCAGCGACGAACTGTTCGCCGAGACTTTCTCCATCAATACCCAGGGCGTATTCAACACCCTGCGCGCCGCCGCCACACGCCTGAACGATGGCGGACGCATCATCAACCTGTCGACCACCGTGCTGGCGTTGAAGCTGCCCAACTATGCGCTCTACAGCGCCTCCAAGGCTGCCGTCGAAGCCTTCACCGGGATCTTCGCCAAGGAACTGCGCGGGCGCAGCATCACGGTCAACGCCGTAGCGCCGGGCCCCGTGGCCACCGAGCTGTTCTTCAATGGCAAGACCGAGGAGCAGATCCAGCACTTCGCCAAGCTGTCGCCGCTCGAACGCCTCGGCCAACCCGACGACATCGCCAACGTCGTGGCCTTCCTCGCCAGCCCCGAAAGCGGCTGGGTCAACGGCCAGGTACTGCGTACCAACGGCGGCATCGCCTGAACCAGGAGATCGACATGAGCCATTCATCCGCATCACCGCGTGCTTACTTCACCGTGACCCTGGTCGCCGCCGTCACCGCCTCGCTGGCTGCGGCCAGCGCCCTGGCCCTGGGGCTACCGGTGTGGGCGATGTTCATCGGCTGGATCGCCTTCTTCACCCGCGGCCTGACCACCCGCTCGACCCTGGAAAACCTCGGCTGCGTGTGGCTGGGCATGACCATTGGCGCGATCGCGGCCGCCGTCACCGGCCTGCTGGCACCGACGACAGGGCCGCTGCTGGCGGTCCCCTTGGTGGTGTTCGGGGTCGCCCTGCTGGTAGTCAGCTTGCGCGGCCTGCCGGTGCTGAACAACCTGCTGAGCTATTTCCTCGGCCTGGTGGCGTGGTTCGCCGCACACCTGGAGCCGTCGCTGGAAAGCCTTCAGCACCTGGCCAGCGCCAGCACCCTCGGGTCGTTCGCCGGCTGGCTTTCGCACCATGCGCCCAAACGCCTGCTCACCACCGCTGCCTCGCCGCACTGATCGCCACATGCCCAAGCGCTTGCCGTGCTCATCCTGCGCGTAGATCCGATGAGCATGGCAAGCGGTTGCTTGTGAAAGTCGAACCCTCTCGCCGTGCATTATCCACAGCAGATTTTCACGACATTTCACTTGACCGGCAGCACTTGATTCACAACCGCGAGGCAGTCGAAACCCTCAACGCAAAAATCATTCATCCAATTGATTTAAAAGGTATTTTTAATTAACAAAAGCCTTTTCCAGCATGAAATAAAACTGACTTGAGCGTTCTTTATCGTCGGCCCTCTCTCCACTGCCCGAGGCCCGGTCATGAAGACCACCAGCACCGAAGACGTAAAACCCTCCACGGGAAAAAAGGCTGCCGATTTCTTCGAAAATGCGCTCAGCAAGTCGTTGCTGGCACTCAAGCAAGCGCCCCAGGAGGCAGCGAACGGCCCGCGCATCTTCATCGGCGCTGCGGTGCAAAACCCCCGCGAGAAAAACCTCGCCGCCGCACTCGCCACCGGCGACCCGCAAGTCGCCAAGCACCTCGACGACCCGAACCTGGCCGATATCGGCAACACCGGCATCCCCCTGGCCAACATCGCCTCGATCACCAAGCTTTCCGACAACGTGCTGGAACTCAAGACCCGCGACGGCCGCACCATCGTCATCATCAAGCAGATCACCGAATACCTGTTCGAGGGCATGGCGGGCAAGACCGACGCCGTCGAGGTGCTGAACAAGAGCAAGGCCGAGGGCTACCGAATCGCCCAGCGAGGCGACGTGGCGCCTGGCCTTGGCGACTACAAGGCGATCGGCGTGGTCGACGAGGTCGGGCCTGGGATGATCCGTTACGAGACCTGGTCCGGCGACAAGGTCATCGTTAGCAACGAGGTCAACCACGACCTGTTCAACCAGGTGAACAACGACACCGATACCCTTGCGCTGATCAACAAGAGCACCGCTGAAGGCTACCGCCTGGCCGGTGCCGACGAATCGGCCGAAGGCATCACCGGCCTCGGCAGTGTGGAGGAACTGGGCCACGGGCTGATCCGCTACGAGAACGGCAAGGGCGAGAAAATCATCGTCGCCCAGGGCATCAGCCCCGAGCTGTACGCCTCGATCGCCAACGACTCCAAGGGCGCCTTTGGCTCAGACGGCGTGATCGACACCAGCTGGCTCGACAGTTCCAAGTACGCCAGCGGCATACGCGAATGGGACACCCTCACCGGCAACAAGGGCAACGCGCGCCCCAGCGAACGGGAAAAGAGCCTCGAGCGCCCACGCGCCGCCGCGAAGATGCTCAGCGACAACTGGGACAACTGGGGCCTGCATGACCGCAAGATCAGCTTCGCCAACCCACCCAGCGACCTGCCCCCCGAAGCGCAGGCGTGCCTGAAGTACATCGCCAGCAGCCCGAGCCTGATGAGCGCCCTGGACAGCGGTGGCCTGGGCAGGAGCGACGGGGTCATCACTTGGGCTGAGACCGACCGCTTCATCCGCCAGTCCAACCTCGACCTGTCCGCCGCGAACTCGGCCTACGACAAGTTCCTCAAGAACAATCCCGGCGCCTCGGAGCTGGCCAAGGAAAACGCCCGCTCCGCCGCCCTGGTCATGGCCAATATCTCGCTGGTCAGCAGTGCAGGGCCGGCCATGCAGGGCGAGAACCAGCGTGCCAACAACGGCAGCCTGACCACCGACAACCTCAACGCGATCAAGACCGACAAGGCCCTGAGTTCCGAGCTGACGGGCGCTGCGGGCTACTGGTCCAACCTTGGCATGTGGAACGTGCTCGACCCGGCCGGCGACCACCCCGCCACCGCGCGCGACGACGGTATCGTCCAGCAGCACAACCTCGGCAAATGGCTGGAGGGCCAGGCGCCGAAGGACGACCACGGCGTGCTGATGATGCTCAGCAACGCCTCGGTCAGAGGCTCGCTGACCGGCGTGGATACCTCCGGCCTTGGCAAGGACATCCTCGAACACCCCGAAAACTACGACGGCAAGACCAAAGCCGCAGCCATGCTGGAGATCACCGACGCCCGCGTGCGCCTGCAAGCCAGCGACAAGGTCGACGGCGACCTGTACGCCGGGATCACCGCCGACTACGAGTACCAGCTCAACCCGACCAAGTCCAAGGTCATGCAGCAGCTCGACGACGCCATCGCCAAGCTCGCCGCCGACCCGGACGTGCAGGACTTCCTCAGGCTCAACCAGGGCCAGGGCATGCGCGACATCGTCGCGCAGAGCCCGGCGATCAAAAAGGCCCTGCAACACAGCCAGGACAGCCGCATCAACAGCGGCGAGATCATCAACGCCAGCCTCGCCGCCAAGCACCCTGACGGCACTCCGGTTTCCCTTCCCGAAGCACTGGCCATGGCGGGTACCGATGCCACCCTGACCGACCTGGCCCTGGGCGGGGATGGCAAGGTGGACCTGGCCGCCATCGCCGATAAATCCGGCAAGGCAGGGGACATCGAACAGTATTTCCGTGAACATATCCTCAATGGCCAGGACCTGGCCGATGCGCTCGCCAAAGGCGGCGACCCGATGGTCGCGATCAGCCAGTTCGGCACCCAGGCGGCGCTGTTCAAGGAGTTTCTCGGCGACAAGGTGTCCGCCCAGGATGCTTCCGAGGTGCAGCAGCGGATCAACCAGGCGGTGTCCGAAACCCTGGTCGACGGCGCCACCGCCGATACCCTCAAGGACATCTTCGGCGACGGCAACGGCAACTTCGACGAGGCCAAGGTCACGGCCATCATCGAAAAAGCCATGGCCGAGGACCCGAACCTGTTCACCGACGCCAGCGGTAAACCGATCCAACCACAGGACGTGGTTGCACTGGTGCGCGCGACCTGGGACCTGGGCCGCCAGGGCGAGAAGATCAGCGATGCCCTGCCCAAGGCGATCGATGGGCTCAAGCTCAATGTCAGCGAGTCGTACAAGCAGGGCCTGCTGCACATCGGCAGCGCCATGCTGGCCGGCGGCGTGCTGGTGGCCCGCTCCACCACTGGCGGCAACACCCCGACCGAAAACGCAGCAAGGGTTTCGGCAGGCATGCAGTTCGCTGGCCTGATCATCGAGGGCGGCACCAAGTACGCCAAGGAAGCGGGCTACGGGATGGTGTGGAAGCCCACGCCGATCGACCCGAGCAAACCGCAAGGCATCGGTGATTTCCCCACCGGCAAGATGGTGCAGCAAACCGGTGGCATCGACCGCCTGGGCAACCTGGGCAAGATCGTCGGCGGGGCAGGCAGCTTCGTCGGTGGGGTGCTGGGCCTGATCGGCGGCGTCAACGCGGCCTTCGCCGGCGACAAGGTCAATGCCGGGTTCTCGTTGACCACCGGCATCCTCGGTACGGGCGCAGCGATCAGCTCGATCATCGAGGGCGCTGCCGGGCTGTTCGGCTTGGGTACCGTCGGCAGCGTCGCCGGCGCGTTCGCCGGTGTGCTGGGTTGGGCGACGGCGGGGCTTGGCGTGGTGCTCGGGATCGTCTTCCCGATCATCGAGGTGAGCAAGCGCGAGAAGATGCAGGACCAGTTCTTCGGTGAGCTCAAGCCGGTACTCGACAAGTACGAGCTGACAGGCGGCCCGGTCACCCAGAAAGACAAGGACGCCATGTACGACTTCCCCTACGGATGGGGCGCGTAGCGCCGACTGCTTGCGTGCGCTCGGTTTCAATACGCTCTGAAACTCCAGCGCACGCGGCTCGCTACAGCATTGGCGACATTCCGCCACTGCAACTCAAGCGCACATTAACAATTTCACAACACTTATTAACACTTGCATCGTACCCAGCGACAGTTGAGTAATTACTCAAATAGCGTTCAGCCCTTTTAACGCGGGCTATTCGAACTTTTATAACCCCCACACCGCATCAGTTTGTTAACACTTCTGTTCTTCCTACATTTTGCGACACCGTTCACAAATATAATTCTGGCGGTTTTTCGCCAGCGAACCAATAGCCCAAATGCCTGTCGTCGGGGCTTTCAAGAGATCTGTGGCGCATCGCTGAGACGCTTTTGATACAAGCCTTAATCCGCTGACGTAGCCCTTTGCCAGCTTGGCTTACGGCCATTTTCAAGTCGCATTTCGATCAGCCTTTCGAATGAATAGCATGTCGCCATCATTCGGTTTACCGAACAACACGCCGCTGGCTCATCCGGATTACCGAACATTCGAACACCGAAGTTATATCGTCATAATTTTCCCCGAGAGTTCTACCCCGCCCCTTCGACTGCATCGTAATTACCATGGCACGATACTTGCGCTCTTTTCCCTGCCGACAACCTCGGCTACACACAACTTTCACACAACCTACTGCTGTGAAATTCCGTGCACTGGCACATTGCCCTGCTTCGAAAGGTATTGAGACGAACATAGAAACTATTACTCCGGAAGTGCCGTTTCTCTGTCCCTGTGAACCCATAAAAGGCGCCTGTAATCGCCGATAACTAACTCATTCACAAAGGTTTGATCATGCCCTTCAACAGACCCCAGCCCGGAACGATAGTCACCCTCGACGCCCTGGACCTCCCCGACCCGGAGAACGCCTTGTGCTTCGGCCCCTTCGTGCTCTTCCCCCAGCAGCAGCTGCTGTTCAAGCACGGTGAACCTGTGCATTTGGGCAGCCGCGCCCTGCAACTGCTGGTCACCCTGGCCAGCCGCAGTGGCGAGCTGCTGGAGAAGAACGAACTGCTGGCGCTGGTCTGGCCCAAGGTGGTGGTCGAGGAATGCAACCTGCGCGCGCAGATGACCACACTACGCCGCGTGCTGGGTGACGAAGGCGACTTCACCCATATCGTCACGGTGCCAGGCCGAGGCTATCGCTTCGTGGCGCCGGTGACTGTCCGTGAAGCCAGCGTTGCACCGGCCATGGCGCCCAGGCCAGAGCCTGAACTGCCGAGCCTGAGCGGTAGCGTCATGGGGCATGAGCATACCTTGCAGGCCTTGGGTGAAGAGCTGCGTGGGCGCCGCCTGATAACCCTTACCGGCAGCGGCGGCATCGGCAAGAGCACCCTGGCACTGGCCTTGGCCAATGCCCTGGAGGTAGATTTTCCTGGGGGGCGCACCCTCCTCGACCTCACCGACACCCTCAGCGGTGTGGCCCAGCAGCTCGCCAGCGCCCTGGGCATCGAGGCCAGCCCTGAGCCGCTGACCGAGCTCGCCGCTCGGCTGGGCAACAGCCGCCACCTGTTGATCCTCGATAACTGCGACCAGGCCCTGGAAGACACTGCAGCCACCGTCGAAGCGCTGCTGCGCCTGGTGCCGTCCTGCCATATCCTGCTCACCAGCCGTGAGCCACTGCACATCGAAGGCGAGTTCGTCCACGAAGTGCCACCGTTGTGCGCGCAGACCAGCACTCATGCCTGCTGCGCCGACGAGGCGCTCACTGCCCCGGCGGTCCGCCTGCTGGTGGAGCGCGCCGCCGCACTGGACAGCGGCTTTCGCTTCAGCGATGCCGAGGTGCCTGCGGCCCAGGCGATCTGCCGCATGCTCGACGGCAACCCGTTGGCCATCGAAATCGCCGCTTCCCACGTCAGGGCCTTTGGCCTGGGCTACCTGGTGGAACTGCTCGAAGGTGAATTCCGCTTGCAGATGGCCAGCCGGCGCAACAGCTCGCCGCGTCATCGCACGCTGCAAGCTTTGCTGGACTGGAGCCATGCTCGCCTGAGCGCCCAAGAGCAGGCAATGCTGCACCAGCTGTCGGTCTTCGCCGGTTCCTTCACCCTGGCCAGCGCCAAGGCCGTGGTCGATGTCAGCCCAGGCCAGTTCCAGGACTCGGCCTGGCTGCTCGAAGGCTTGCTGGACAAATCGCTGTTGCTGGCCGCCAGCGCCACCCCAGTGAAACGCTACCGGCTGACCCACAGCACGCGCCTGTACGCCGCCCAGAAACTCGGCCAGCACCCCAATGCCCGGGCCCTCGCGCAGCGTCATGCCAGGTACACCCTGGGCGAACAACGCCGCGCCTCGCTCGAGCTCGAACAGCTGGCCCCAGAGGCCTGGCTAGCCCAGCAAAGCCAGAACATCGACTGCGTACGCGCCGCCCTGACCTGGTGCTTCGGCGACCAGGGCGACCCAACCCTGGGCGTGGAGCTGGTGCTGGCGAGCGTGCCCCTGTGGCTGCGCCTGTCGCTGATCGAGGAATGCCACGAGTGGGTCAACAGCGGCCTGCTGTTCGCTGCTGCCAGCACCCGCCAACGCATGCAACTGCTGACCATCTCGGCCAGCGTCATGACCCTGGCCCAAGGTGCCGGCCAGGCAATTCGTACGGCCTGGCAGCACGTGATCGACGACGCCCGCACCCTGGGCGACTACGAACATGAACTGCGGGGCCTGTGGGGCCTGTGGCACGACCTGTGTTGCTGCAACCGGCATCAGGAAGCCTTGCAACTGGCCGAGCGCTACATCCAGCTCAGCGACCATACCAACAGCCTCGAGCGGCGCCTGCTGGGGCGGCGCATGCGTGCCAGCCCACTGTTCTACATGGCCGACTTCGAGGGCGCGCGACAAGCCATCAACGAGGCCTTGAGCTTCCCGCAGACGCCCCGAAGCCATGTGGTCGACAGCCACTTCGACCAGTCCATCGCGGCACGCTCGCTCAAGGCGCAGGTCCAGTTGCTGCAAGGCCAGGTCGGCCAGGCGCTGCTGACCCTCGAAGGCAACGTCGATGCCGCCACCGGCCTGCATCACCCGGCCAGCCTCTGGTATACCCTGACCTTCAGCGCCATTCCGGTGACCCTGCTGGTCGGCCACGAAAAACGCAGCCGCGAATTCCTCCAGCGCCTGGGCAGCAGCCTGGATGGCCATGAAATGCCGGTGTGGCGCCTGTTCATCCGCTGCTTCGAACATATCCTGGCGATTCGCGATGGCCAGGTCGAAGACGGCGTGCGCGGCCTGAGCGAAGCCCTCGACCACTTGCAGGCCCTGGGCGGCAGCCCACTCTACTGCCTGGTGCGCAGCGAATATGCCCAGGGCTTGGCACGCCTGGGGCTGGCGCAACTGGCCGTGGAAATCATCGAGCAGACCCTGGACGTCACCGCCGCCCGGCAAGAGTTCTGGTTCCGCCCCGAGCTGTTGCGGGTCAAGTCGCAACTGCTGGCCCAGTCGGACAACCCTGAGCATCGTGCCCAGGTGCTGGAAACCCTGAACCTGGCCATGGCCGAAGCCAACCAGCAGGGCGCGCGCTTCTGGGCCGGGCGCATCGCCGCCAACCTGTCGCAACTGGCCAACCGCAACACCACGCCACTCCAGCCCCGCGAGGTCGATCAAAGCTGGGAACAACGCCGCCAGGAACGCCAACAGGCGAGCACACAGGTTTCACATACGTGAAACCTTGTTAAAAGACGTAAAGGTTTGTAATCGGTGGCCCCGCTTCAAATTACCCTCGAGGTTCCCAACGAACCTCGATAGCGGCCACGCGATGTGCCTGCCAGGTGGCACGGGTCAGTCGCCGCCTGTTCGCGTAATGCTGCCGTCCCCACACGGACAGTGCCATGATCAGCAAACCCGAACCAACGCCCGCCAAGGGCACCTCTTCGCAGCGCCCGGTAGGCAGTGCCTTCGAAGACGTCTTGAACAAGACCCGCCTACTGTTCACTGGTACGCAGCAACCGGCCACCGAGGACGGCTTCAAACCCAGGGTGCTGGCCAGCACCCACACCCCCAAGGTGGAGAACCAGAAACCCGCCGACGCCGAGCGCTACCAGAGCATCGTCCAACTGCCGGAAACCCTCGATATCGATACGCTCAAGGTGGTGGCCAGGGACAGCGAGGCCGGCGTGATCTATTTCGAGCATGCCGGCAAGCAGTACCAGATCAGCGAGCAGGCCGCGCAGGATGCCCAGCCCGGTTTCGAGACCCTCGAAAGCCTGCGCTTCGGCCACGCCGTTCCCACCCGCACGCCCGTCGGCCCGGACCACGGTACGCAGCTGTACAACCTGCTCGACACCCTGGCCGAAACCCAGGGCACACCCGCCTTCGAGATCATCAAGGGCAGCTACGCCAACCCCGACCAGACGCTGCTGCGCAAGGACGATGGCAACTTCCTGCTGGAGAACATCGACAAGGTCACCCAACCTGTCGACGGTGTACTCAAGGTCACGCTGCACAACGGCCAGCAGGTCATCATCGCCAAGGGCATCACCCCCGAGGCCTTCGCCGCCTACAGCGGCGCCGGCAAGACCCTGGAAGCGCTCGAGGCGGGCAAGGCCAAGGGCTACGAGCAGGTCACCGGCCTGCCCGGCGGGCTGGACGTGGACAAGCTCAAGGTGGTGTCGCACGACCAGGACAACGGTGTGATCCTGTTCGAGCACGACGGCCACAAGTACATGATCAGCCGCGACGATGCCGCCGCCCATGACCGCGGCTACGATGCGCTCGACAGCGTGCCCTCGGCCGCAGCCAACCAGCCGACCGCACAGAACCGTGGCAGCCAGCTCTACGACTACCTCAAGGCCCTGGACGACACCAAGGGCACCCCGGCCTTCGACTACCTGGTGAACGCCCGCAAGCTTCCTGGCCAGCATCTGCAAGCACGCAACGAAGGCACCCTGGGCATGGGCGACATCAGCAAGGTCGACACCCCCACCGATGGCATCGTGGTGGTCACCAAGACCGACGGCAACCTGGTGGTGGTGTCCAAGCACATCGCCCCCGAAGCCTTCCTCGAGTACAGCGCCAAGGGCCAGACCTTGGCCGGGATCGAGAAAGCGGCCGCTGACGGCTACCGCAAGGCCAGCCCCGACGAATACCTGTCGTCCACCGAGGACATCATGAGCGTGGGTGGCGCTGGCGACTATGGCCCAGGTCTGATCGCCTTCACCCAGCGCAAGCCCGGTGGCGAAGAACAGAAGATCGTCGTCTCGCAATTCGACAACCCGCAGATGTTCGAGCAGATCAGCGCCTACCGCACCAGCATCGCCGAGCAGATCACCGACGTCGACGCCCTGCGCGCCGAACACGGCCTGCCGCCGCTCAAGGAGGTGACGGTGGACGAGCTGCCCACCACGGAAAAGGGTGAGGACGGCCAGGCCCTGTCGGTACGCGACCTGGCGATCAAAGAGCTGGTCGACGGCTACCGCGCAGGCATCAAGGACGGCAGCATCGCCCAGGACGACCCGCGCGCCAAGTTCGTCCGCGCGCTGGAAGCCAAGAGCATGTCCGAGCACGGCATGCAGATCATCCCCGAGCATGGCTTCGGCAACCACGGCAATGCCACCGACGCGATCACCGTCACCTCGCGCGATGTGCGCGACGAGATCTTCGACGTCAAGGCCATCGATGCGCAGATGACCGAACTGCTCGGCAACGACACCATCGTCAAGGACCTTAAGGCCGCCCACGACAGCGCCCTGGGCAAGGTCGAGGGCGGTTCGGCGAAGGTCGACGAAACCCGCCAGAAGCTGCTCGACAGCACCTCCTCGGACGCCTTCGCCAAGTACATCGACAGCCTCCAGGCCAACGGCCAGACCGAGCTCGCCACCCAGGAGATCCAGAGCGCCTATGCAAGCCTGGCCGACCTTGACCCGAGCAGGGCCGATGAGTTCCTGCAGAACCTGCAAATCGACGGCTACACCCAAGAGCTGGACAAGCTGCTGGCCGACCCCAGCAAGATCTCCGACGAAAACACCGCGCTGGCCACCACCGACCAGGCGCTGTTGATCCTGCAAGCGATCAAGGCTGGCGGCGATGCCCTGCCACGGCGCGGGCTGGCCACCTACGAGAAGTTCGTCGAGTTGCTGGGCAAGGATGGCAGGATGGCCGCCGACTTCGGCAAGGTCATGACCCACCTGGGCGACGTCTGGCAGGCCAATGGCACCGTCACCCTGGACGATATCAACCGGGCCGTCGGCACCGAGCTGATGCCAAACCTCAGCGCCGAGAACCGCAGCGCCTTCACCCGCGCCATTTCGTTCCTCAGCGACAATGGCGTGCTGGGTTCGATGGGCGGCGCCATTTCCCTGGGCCGGGCCATCTACCAGTTGGCGGGCAAAGGCGGCAGCCTGGCCGACACCCCGCGCGAGCGGGTGGGTATCGCCAACGACTTCATTGGTTTCCTCAGCACCGGCTCACACTTCGCAACCCTGGGCACCAAGGCCTTCGACAAGGCGTTCGGCACCAACGCCTACAAGCTGATGGGCCTGGATCGCTCGGTGCCGGCGATCTGGAGCAAGCCCGGCGCCAACGCCCCAGACGGCGTGCCACGTACCGTGCAGGATGTGCAGAACAACTACTACAACATCATCGACGACGCCATGGGCGAAGGCCGGGATGTGAGCAAGGCGCTCAACGGCCAGCCGTTCGACGAGGCCTCGATGACCAAGCTGCACGAAGGCATCGAGTCGGGTATCGAAAAGCGTGGCGGGGTCGCGGGGGCCGGCAAGGTCGCGCGCTTCGCCGGCAGCGCCATCAAGGTCATCGGCGCCGGGGCGGACGTGGTGGGCGGGGTGATCAGCGTGGTCACCGGCGGCCTGACCATCCGCGATGGCGTGCGCGAGAAAGACCCGATCAAGATCGCCTCCGGCTCGCTGTCGGTGGCGGGCGGGGCCAGCAGCCTGATAGGCGCGGCCGGTAGCGTGGCCGGGGCAATCGGCGTTACCGGGCGCCTGGTGCCGCTGCTCGGGCCGGTGGGCTTCCTGTTCTCCGGGGTGTTCTCGTTCGTCGGGGCGATCCTGGGGGACATCAAGTCGGCCAAGCTGCACAAGGTATCGTTGCAGAAATGGGACCAGATCCAGGACTTCAAGCAGGATGGTTTGCTCAAGCCCAACGGCGATGAAGCCTATGTGTGGCTGCAGACCTACCTGTCGGACTGGGGCCAGCGCGATGCGCCGGGCGACCGCAGCATCTTCGACTTCCGCAAGGAAGAATGGGATGCCCGCTCGAGCATTCGCGGCGACAACCGCAAGGACCACCCGGACTACGTGGGCGATGGCAACAACCGGCGCTCGGAAGACTACAAGTACTCGCTCAAGCCCTCGGAGTGGATCGATGACAACGGCAATATCATCTGGATGGTCGGGGATGGGTATGGCGGGGCGTACAAGCCGGTAGAGAACAGCTGAGGCCAGCACAGGTAATCTGCGAATGGCACCGGCGTCGCCGGTGTTCGCGGCGGTTCGGCGCCCCGACAAGCCCGCTCCTACAGGGTCAAGAAATTCTGTAGGAGCGGGCTTGCCCGCGAACCGGGGCAAAGCCCCGGCCATGCACCACCGTGGGTGCTTTCGCCTTTTAGAAGCAGAACTGATTCAACAAAAGACCACTCTCAAATCAATCGCGCCGCCACCAGCAAATCCGCCACGGCCTGGAACGTACTGTCCGGCACCGGATCCCCAGCCACCGTGCGCCGGGCCAGCTCCGCCGCCAGCCGTTCTTGCGGTGCATGGGCGATGCCCAACTGCGCAGCCTCGGCCAGCACCCGCGCGCCCTCCTCCGGCTCGTAGCGGCACACCACCACCGGCACCGGGGTTTCGCCACGCACGTAGCGCAAGCCCACCACCCAGCCACCGGCCACACCCACCATCAACGACGCCCGGGCCAAGCCCAGCTTGGTGGCCATGGCCTGCATTTCCTGGCGCTGGCGACGCAGCTCGGCCTTGATCAACGGGTCGCCGTCGATGTCCTTGCGCTCGCGCTTCTGCTCACTGCGGGTCATGCGCATTTCCCGGCCGAACAGCCAACGCTGCATCAGCACATCCGCCGCACCCAGCACCAGGAACGCGGCTAGCACGGTGAACACCAGCGGCTTTAGCACCAGCAAGAAAGTCGATTGCAAACATTCAGGCCCGCAGCGCGACGACTCCATCAACGCCTGCAACGCATGACGCCCCACCACGTAGAACGCAAGGCCCAGCAGATTCACCTTGACCAGCCCCTTGAGGAACTCGATCACATTGCGCATGGCGAAGATGCGCTTGAAGCCCTCCGCCGGGTTGATGCGCTTGAAGTCCGGTTTCAGCGGCTCTACCGAGAACACCACGCCACGCAGGGTCACCAGGTTGGTGAGGATCACCGTCACCACGGTCACCGCCATCACCGGCAAGGTGATGTCGATCAGCAGTTGCTCGGCGGTGTCCAATACCTGCGGCCACACACTGGCGAACGGCTCCACGTAGATCAGCACGACCAGGTCGAACAAAGCGCTGACCTGCGCCTCGGCCCTGGGCGCCAATATCGCGATGCACAAGGTGCAGCAAAGGATGACCATGCCCGAGACCAAATCCTGGCTCTTGGCGACCTGGCCCTTCTTGCGCGCATCCTTGAGTTTCTTGTCGGTGGCCGGCTGCGACTTCTCTTCACTGGTATCAGCCATCGCCGCCCTCCACCAGGTTCTTCAGCACCTGCACCGTGCCGCGGAATTCCGCGAGCTGGTCGAGCATCACCGGGATCAGGAAGCCGATGTACAGCACCATGAGAATGGCGAAGAACAGGTTCTTCACCGGCAGCGACAAATCGAAGATGTGCAGGCTGGGCGCCATGCGCGACAGGTAGGCGAGCATCAGGTCGGTGACGAGCAAGGCGATGATCAGCGGCGCCACCATCAGCACGCCGATGCGCATCACCTGGTCGAGAATCGCCAGTACCGCCAGCACTGCCGAGTCGGAGAACAGCGGCGTGAAGTCGCCGACCGGCCACAACCGGTAGCTGTTCAGGTAGCCGTCGACCATCAGGATGAACCCGCCGGACATGAAGTACAGGGCAATCAGCATCACCGTCAGCAAGGTCGACATCACTCCGGACTCCCCCGACGACAAGGGGTCGACCAGCTGGGCCATGGTCGAGCCGCGTTGCAGGTCGATCAGCTCGCCCGCCACCTCTGCCGCCCAGAACGGAATACCGAACAGCAACCCCACCAGCACCCCCACCAGGAACTCCTTGAGCAGCAGCCCCAGCAACCAGAAGCCGCCATGCTCGGGCAGGCCGGTGAACACCTCGAACACCGGTACGAACATCGGCACCGAGATGGCCACGGCGGCGCAGCTGCGGATCATCCCGGTCAGGCCCAGGCGGTTGAACGCCGGGGTGATGACCACCACGCCCATGGCCCGGGCACTGGCCAGCGCCGCCGAGCTGATGGTTGGGTAGGCGATTTCGAAGAACTGGTTGGCAAGGGCCGCGTCCATGGCTAGGTCAGCGCGTCCACAGGGCGAAGTTGTCCAGCACCTGATCGCCGAGGGCCAGCACCTGCCCGGCCAGCAACGGGCCGACGAAGACGATCAGCAGCAGCACCGCCACCAGCTTGACCACCTGCGGCAGGGTCTGGTCCTGGATCTGCGTCAGCGCCTGCAACAGGCCAACGCCCAGGCCCACCAGGATTGCCACACCCAGGGCCGGTGCCGACAGCAGCAGCACGGTCATCAGCGCCTGTTTCATCAGTGAAAGGAATACGTCCTGCCCCATCGCCTCAGCCCCCGTAGCTCAGAATCAGACCATGCATCAAGCGCGACCAACCGCTCAGCGCCACGAACAGGAACAGCTTCAACGGAATCGATATCAAGGTGGGCGAAACCATCGACATGCCCATGGCCATCAGCACGTTCGACACCAGCAGGTCGATCACCAGGAACGGGATGTACAGCAAGAAACCGATCTCGAACGCGCGGGTCAGCTCGGAGCTGACGAACGCCGGAATCAACACCACCAGGTCATCGTCGCGCAGGTCGGCGCGGGCCTCGGGCGACCAGACGTTCTCCGTGGCCTGCACGAAGAACCCACGCTCGCTTTCGTTGGCAAAACGCGACAGGTGCGCCTGCAACGGCGGGCGCAGGGCCTGGCCAAGGGCCTTGACCTGCTCGGCGTTGTCCATCTGCAAACCATGGCTTTGCGCGGCGCGGTACATGTCGCCGATCAAGGGCGTGGTGACATACACCGAGAGGATCAGGGCGATGCCGTACAGCACCAGGTTCGGCGGCGTCTGCTGCACACCCAAGGCGTTGCGGATCAGGAACAGCACCACGGAGATTTTCAGGAAGCCGGTCAGGGTCACCACCGCCAGCGGTATCAAGCCGATGGAGGCGACGACCAGGATGATCTCGACCAGGTTGGGCTGGTACCCGCTCATGAGACGGCGAAACTCAGCACGCGCACCCCCAGGCCATCTCCCACCTTCACCAGCTGGCCCTGGCCGACGCGGCGGCCATTGATCATCAAGTCGACCCCTTCATGCATGCGCGGCGCCAGCTCCAGCACGCTGCCGACACCCAGTTCGCGCAACTGGGCGAAGCTCAGCTCGACACTGCCCACCTGGCAGACCAGCTTCAGTTGCAGCTCATCCAGACTGCTATCGAGGCCGTCGGCCCCGACCTCTACATCACTCATAGATCGCTCCTTCACCACCGCCAGTACGTTTGGAGTTTCGAGTAGCCGCAGGCGCTGGCCATCGCGCTGCGCCTTCAGCATCAATTGCCCACCCAGGTGCAGGCGTACCTGGGCCTCGGCCCAGGGCTCGAGCATCACCACATCGCCCGGCAACAGGCTGCGCAGCTCGGCCAGGGTCAGCCAGGCCTCGCCAGCGTCGACCTGCAACAGCAAGGGCAACGGGCCAAGGTCCAGGGGGGCCGGTGCGATATACCGGTCCAGCGCATCGAGCAGCACTGCCCAGCCCTCGGCATCGCTGCGCAGCTGCACGGGCATCGGCGTGCCATCGATGGTCACGCGCAGTTCGAGCTGCAACGGCGCCAGGTTCGACGGTGTCTCGGGGGCTCGTTCAAGCACCTGCAACGTCAGCCCCAGCGCCTGCTCGAGCGGCTCGATCAGCGGCAACAACGCCTGCTCCAGCAGCAGCGCCGACGCCGGGCTCACCAGGGCCAGATCATCGGGCAGCGCCAGCAGCCGCAAGGCCTGTCGGGGCAGCGCCAACCACAGCGGCGACTCGCCCAAGGTCAACCACACCACCCGCAACGGCTCGTTGCCCGGCGCCATGCTCACCTGCCACTCGACCTGCAAGGCGTACTCGCCGAAGCGGCCCTGCCAGGGCTGGCGTGGGCGATGCAGACGCCGGTGCAAGGGCTGCCACGCCGGGTCGTACAAGGCCAGGGCCTGGGAAAACGCCAGGGCATCCGTGGACGCTGGCATATTCAGGGTGGTCAAGGCGCGATATCCGCGAGCGGGGCGAACAGGTCGTCGCTGTCTTCGCGCCGCTCACCGGCGCGCCGTTCGCCCTGCGTGTGCTGGCGCACCACGTCGTCCCAGGCTTCGACCTGGCGCTGGCGCTGGGCATGCATCACTTGCAAGGCGCTACGGGCCTGCTCCTGGTGCGCCAGGTCTGCGTGCGCCTGGTCGATGCCGCCGAGCAAGGCCTGCTGGTCGCTTTCAAGCTCGTCCAGGCGCAATTGCGCCGCAAGCCAGGCACTGACCGACAGGCCCTCACTGAAGCGACCATAGAGTTTTTCAGCCTCGTGGGCGGCGGCCTCACGGTGCTGGTGCAGGCGCTCGCGGGCATCGTCCAGGGCCGCGTGGCTTTCCCGGCAGCGCATGCGCTGCGCGGCCAACTGGCTGCCGGCGCGTTGCTCACGCAGTTGCCGCAGGGCTTGCAGGTTCTTCAGGTCGTGGGCGTTCATCGGCGCTTGCTCCTCATGCCAATACCTTGCGCATCTGGTCCAGGGTCTGTTGCGCGCCACCCGGCTGGTCGGCCGCCTGGCGCAGGAAAGTTTCGATGGCGCCATGGCGGGCGATGGCCTCGTCGGCCAGAGGGTCGCTGCCAGCGGCGTATTCGCCGATGCGCACCAGCATCTCGATGTCGTTATGCCGCGCCATCAGCTCGCGCATGCGCATGGCCAGGCTGCGCTGTTCGCGGCTGGCCACCTGTTCCATCAGGCGGCTGCGGCTGCGCAGCACATCGATGGCGGGGAAATGGTTGCGCTGGGCCAGTTCGGCGCTGAGCACCACATGGCCATCGAGGATCGAGCGGGCCTCTTCGGCCACCGGGTCGGTCGCCGCATCGCCTTCGGTCAGCACCGTGTACAGCGCCGTGATGCTGCCGCGCTCGGCAGGCCCTGCGCGCTCCAGCAGGCGCGGCAAGGCAGAGAAGAACGACGGCGGGTAACCGCGGCGGGTCGGCGGCTCGCCCACCGCCAGGCCGATCTCGCGCTGGGCGCGGGCGAAGCGGGTCAGGCTGTCCATCAGCAGCAGCACATCGCGGCCCTGGTCGCGGTGGTACTCGGCCAGCACCGTGGCCACGTAGGCGGCGCGCACCCGCTCGGCCGCTGGCCGGTCGGAGGTGGCTACCACCGCCACGGTGCGCGCGCGGGCCTGGGCACCGAGCTGTACGTCGAGCAGCTCGCGCACCTCGCGGCCACGTTCACCGATCAGGCCGATCACCACCACGTCGGCACTGGTGTTGCGCACCATGCTCGCCAACAGCGACGACTTGCCCACCCCCGGTTCGCCGAACAAGCCCATGCGCTGGCCACGGCCCAAGGTCAGCAAGCCATCGATGGCCCGCACCCCGACCCACAGCGGCTGTTCGATCACCTGCCGGGCGAACGGCTCAGGCGGTTCAGCTTGCAGCGGGTAGCGCTGCAAGGTGCCAACCGGTGGCTGGCGATCGCCATCGAGGTAATCGCCCATGGGGCTGATGACCCTGCCCAGTTGCGCATCGCCCACGCTCACCGCCATGGCCGCGCCGGTGGCGGTGATCTCGGTGCGAGTGGACAACCCCTCCAGCGAGCCGATGGGCGAAAGGATCGCCTCGTCACCGTCGAAGCCGATCACCTCGGCGGCCAGCATGCGCCCGGTGGACGGGTCGTGAAGACGGCACAGTTCACCGATGCGCACCCCCGCCACACTGGCGCGCAGCAGCACGCCGCGAATGCTGCGAATGGTGCCCTTCATCGGCCTTGGTCGCGCCTCGACCAGGCGCGCCTGCAAGCGTGGCAGCACTGAATCGAGGCTCACGATGCCACCTCGTCGAAGGGCAGCAGGCCTCGGCGCAACGCCTGCAACTGCGCATCCAGCCCCAGCTCCACCGAGCCGACCGCACTGCCCAGACGCGCCTGGCCTGCGTGCAGCTGGTCATCGGGCTCCAGCGTAACGGCGGCCAGCCCTTCAGGCTCGGCCAGCAGGCGCTGGCGTACCGCCGCCACCTCTTGGGGCGGCACGAACAGCGTCAGGGCCTGGTCCTGGCGGAAGGCGAGCAAGGCCTTGCGCGTGCTGCTCAGCACCCGCTCGGCATCGTCCATGCTTTGCAACACTTCGCGGGCGATCCCTAGGGCCAGGTCGGCCAGGGCACCTTCCAGGCCCGCCAGATAGGCATCGACCTGTGCCTGGGTCTGCACCAGCAGCGTACCCACCGCCTCGGCACCTTTCGCCCGGCCGGCCTCGAAACCTTCTGCGCGGGCCTGTTCGAGCCACTGGGCGCTGTCTTCACGCACGCGCTCGGCTTCTTCCCGGGCCGCTTGCAAGTAGGCTTGGCCGTCGGTCCACAGCTGCGCCTCGGCAGCACGCAGGATGCGCGCAGCTGGGCGGCTTGGCAGGTCGCTCATGACGTCACCTCCTCGCCAGACGTGGCCAACAGGCCCGCCACCCGGCGCACAAGGCCCGGGTCTATCGCCTTGGAAGAGGCCTCGGCGTCCGGTTGCGGCAGGCGCAACAACAGCCACTCGCGCAGCGGCTGTGGCTGGCTGTGCAACCAGGCCTGCACGCAGCGGGCGCCATCGGCCTCAATGGCCGCCAGCAGGTCGTCGGGCTGGCGCAGCAGGTCCAGGGCACCGCTCCATTGCCGGTGCGCCAGCGCCAGGTTGAACACCTCCTGGCCAAGGCCTTGGCGCAGGTGCTCGACCACCTCGCGACGAATCTCCCGGCCCAGCGCCGCGCCATGCCAGATGGCCCCGCACAGCCTTGGCAGGCGGGCGAACGCCTCGGGTGACAGCAGCAGTAACGGCAGGTCTTGCGCCAGCGGTTCTGGCAGTTGCGCGGTGGGTTGCAGGCGGTAGGTGCGCAGCAACAGGTTCAGCAGCCGCCCTTGAAAACGCGGGGCCTTGAGCAACGCCTGTACCTGCGTCGGCGCCACCTCGTCGGCGAAGCACGCGGCCAAGTGGCGACGGTCGATGAACGCCAGTGGCTCGGCCAGCAGCGCCTGCCATTGCGCCAGCGCGCTCATTGCGCCTCCGGCAGGCGGTACAGGGCCTGGGCACGGCGCTGGTTCCAGTACTGCCAGCCCAACACACCGCCCAAGGCCAATGCCAACAGCAGGCTGCCGCCCAGCACCAGGCGCGCCCAGGCCAGGTCGTCCTGCATCAGCCAGATGCCCATGAAGCGCGTCATGCGCGGCTGGCCCTGAGCTTCGCGCGGCACGCTGGCGGCCTTGATCGCGGTCACCGAAACGCCGTCGTAGGCCAGCCCGGAAATGCCGTTGGCCACCAGGGTCTTGATCTGCGGGATCAGCGGGTTGATGTCGGTACTGGCGTCATAGCGCACCAGCACCGAGGCCGAGGACGGCGAGATGACCCGCTTGAGCAGGTCGTTGTCCGGCAGCACCACGTGCACCCGCGCCGAGACGATGCCGTCGATCTGCGACACGCTGTGCGACAGCTCCTCGCTCAGGGCATAGACCATCTGCGCCCGCTCCTGCACCGGCGAAGACACCAGCCCGTTGCTCTTGAACACCTCGCCGAGGTTGGAGAACTGCTGCCCCGGCAGGCCAGCTTCGTCCAGGCGTGCCATGGCCTCGGCGAAGCGTCGCTCATCGACGACGATCTTCAGCTGGCCGTTGTCCTGGACCTTGCGCGTAGCCGGAATGCCCTCGCGCAGCAACACCGCGAGCATGGCATTGGCCTCGCGTTCGCCGAGGTTGCTGTACAGGTCCATCTCGCAAGCCTGCAGCAGGCCGGCCAGAGCCACGACGATCAACAGGCGCGAAGCACGACGGGCCATAGGGTCATTGTCCTTTGAGCAAGGTGTTGGCAGACCCGGACACCTGGGTCGCCCCACGCACCACCATCTGGGTCTCGATCGAGTAGTCGAACATGCGCCCCAGCGACTGGACGATCCGGTCCATCTGCGGGTCGCCGACCTTGCGCCCACCCTCGCCCGCCACGCTGGCGAAGGACGACGGCGACTGCGCCGGCGGTGCCGGCTGGGTGCCGGCCTGGCCAAGGGTTTCGGCGCGGGCACTGAAGTTGCGCGAGCGGTCGATGAAGCCATCGAGCCGCTGCATCAGGCTTTCGCCAATCTGGTGGGGGCTTGCGCCCTCGGGCATGCCCTTGGCGCCATTGGCCATGTGCTCGAACAGGTTCTGCGAGGCGCCAGGCGCCTGCGGCCCTCCTGAAGGCGGCATAGCCGCCGTGCTGGCGAGGCTGATGCTCATGACCGTTACTCTTCGTCGTCTTCCGAGGACATCGCCTCGTTCAGGATTTCCTGGACCTTGGGCATGATGATGAACTGCCCGCCGACCATGACCGCGTTGTCGATCAGCGCGGTGGTGAGCTCTTCGTCGGTGATCTGCTCCTTGGATTTGTCCACGGCCGAGTTGAACTTGGCCTCGGCGCTGGCTGGAGTGCTGGCGGTGCTGTCGATCGGGGTAACGGCCATGGTGTTTCTCCTTGAGGGGGATGCGTGGGTGGATGATTCAGTGGTCACTGATCGAGATGCCGCGAAACACGCGAATGCCCCGAGCCACGCTCGGCGCTTGCGCGGCCGGTTGCTTGAGGCTGTCGAGGTGCTGCTGGACCATGTTCAGGTAGGCCGGCGGGCCGGAGATGTACAGCTCTTCACCGCCCCCGCCCTGGCGCATCGACAGCTGCGAGCCTTTCACGTCGAGTTCGGCCAGGTAGTCGTGCAGCGCCTGTGGGTCAAGGTCCGGGCCTCTGCTCACCAGGCGCGTGGCCACCTCGTCGGCGGCGTTGATATAGAGGATGTTGCCGTCGAAGTACCAGGCCAGGCCGTTGCTGTCGCACAGGCGGGTGAGGAATTCGCCGGCCAGGTCGCTGCGCACCGGGCTGCGCGCCTTGCCGCGGACCTTCTCCGACATCACCACGATCAGCCCCAGGTTGTGGCCGAACTCGTTGAGCGCACCGCGTACGTCCTGGTCGACCAGCGCATAGGCGAATGGCTCGGCGAACCAGTCGGGGCCGTCCAGCAGCATTTGCCCGTGCGCAGGCCAGGCCAAGGCCAGCAACAGCGCCACCGCCCCCAGGTGCTTCACGGATGTGAAATTGCGTGAATGGCAGGCGTCTTGGCCGATCGAGCCGCTAGAATGGACGTCCTTGCGCCTAGCCGAGCCTTGCCCATGCCGAACCGCTTGCCGTCTACCCTGCTTCTGCTGGCCAGCGCCTTGCTGGCTGCCTGCTCCAGCCAACCACGCCCCGCCGACGATGGCTACGAACGCCTGATGCACCTGGCGGGCGACCTGCAACGCCGTGGCGACAATACCTCGGCCGCCGCCCTCTATGAGAACGCCACGCAACAGCCCGGCCAACACCCCGAGGCTTGGCTGAAGCTGGGTGAGGCGAGCTTGGCCAGCGGCGATGCGCGCACTGGCGAACGCGCCTACCAGCAGGCCTTGACGCTGCAACCGGACAACCCCGATGCGTTGCTGGGCCTGGGCACCGCACAGTTGCACCTGGGCAAGCTGGAACGCGCGACCACGGTGCTGGCCCAGGCCGCCGCCGCCAGCAGCAACCCGCAGGCGTGGAACCGCCTGGGTATCGCCCAGATCTTGCGCGGCCAGGCCAACGCGGCCCAGACGGCCTTCGGCAAGAGCCTGGGCCTTGCCCCGGACGACCTCGACACCCGCTGCAACCTGGCCTTGGCCTACGCCCTGGGTGGCCAGGCGCAGCGGGCGCTGGACACCGTGCGCCAGGTAGCCCGCTCGCCGCGGGCACTGCCCCGGCACCAGCGCAACGAACTGCTGGTGACGGTGCTGGCAGGACGCGAGCAGGACGTTGCGAACCTTGTGCTGGACGACATTCCGGCCAGCGAGCGCCCGGCGCTGCTGGCCGAGGCCCAGCGCATCAAGGCCATTGCCGACCCGCAGGCCCAGGCTCGCGCGCTGGGGCTGGTGGATACGCGCTGACGACAGGTTCATTGGCGCTCCTGACGGTCGGCGCGCGACTGCTGTTCTTCCTGGCGACGGCGCAGTTCAGCGCGGTCGTAGCCTTCGATGTACACCTGGGCCGCACGGCCCACGGGCGCGGCCATGGTCGGGCCGGTCTGGCGACCTTGGGTAAGGTCCGCAGGCTGCTCGACCATGCGCATCAGGGTGAGGTTATTGGCGCAGCCTGGGGGTAGCAGTGGGACGAAGTCGGCGCCCAGGTCGAAGGCGTCCTCGGCGGCGGGCTTGAGGCATTCGACCGGTACCAGGTCACCGCTCTGCGCCTGGCGCTGGAAGTCGCCCGAGTAGGTGGCCGGGGGCAGGTGGCCCTGGCAGCCCGTCAACAAGAGCAGTAGGACGGCGGTGAATAGGCCAGTCGCCTCACCACAGGTCCGTCGCTCATCCAGGTTGGTTTGCAACACGTCCATGCCTACCTCGAATCAATTCATGTAGAAGCCGAACTTGCCGCCGCTGCGCGGCCCCGCCGACGCCGTGGTGGCGCCTGGCATAGGGTCGACGGGCGTGGCCAGGTCGCGCTGGCGTACCGGCTGCACCAGGTACGGCGTGATCAGGATCACCAACTCGGTTTCATTGCGCTGAAAGCGCTTGGAGCGGAACAGGTTGCCGAGAATCGGCATGTCGCCCAGCATCGGCACCTTCTCCACGTCCTGGCTGCTCTCGCGCTGGAACAGCCCGGCAATGGCGAAGGTCTGGCCGCTGCCGACCTCGACCCGCGTATCGGCCCGCCGCACGCGGAACGACGGCACCCGGTAGCCACCCACTTCAGTGGCCTCCGAGCCCATCAGGCTGCTGACCTCGGGTCGCACCTGCAACGCGATGCGCCCATTCGGCAGCAAGGTCGGGCTGAACAGCAGCGACACGCCGAAGGGCTTGTATTCGATACCCACCAGGTCGCGGTTCACCGGCACCGGCACTGGCACTTCGCCGCCGGCCAGGAAGCTTGCGGTCTGCCCGGTCATGGCGGTGATGTTGGGCTCGGCGAGAATCTCCAGGATGCCGTTGCTGTGCAGTGCCTCGAGTATCGCGTCGATGTCCACGTTGCCCGAACTCACGCCGGCACTGATCACGTTCGAGGCACCACTGGCGGCATCGGCAGCCAACCTGCCACCGGTAAGCAGGCCGAAGGAGAAGGTGCCGTTGTTGAACAGCGCGTTCCAGCTCACGCCATAGCGCAGCAGCTCGGAACGCGACACCTCGGCGAAGCGCACGCGAATGTTGACCTGGGCGGAACCAGGGTAAGTGGCGCTGTTGAGCGCCGGTACCTGGGCCTGGTTGTCGAGCAAGGCATTCAAGTCGCTGGCCTCGCCCACGCTTTGCACGCTGCCCTTGGCCACCAGCTGGTTGCCCACGGCACTGACTTGGGCGCTGCTCTGCGGGTGCAGCGCCTGCAACGGGCGGCTCACGGCCTGGGTCGGGCTATTCACCGACACGCCCATCACCGCCAGCTGCGTGCCGGCCTCGTCGAGGGCGATCAGGCTGGTCTGCCCAGGGGCCTTGCCGAACAGGTAGATGACCCCGGCCGACACCACCTGAAGGTCGGCCACCCCAGGCTCGGCCAGCAACACCGAGGCCACCGGGGCCTGGAAGCGCAGGATGCGCCCCTCGCCAGCGGCCAGGTCCACGGTGCCACGGCTGCCCGGCGCCAAGTCCTGGGCGGCAGCCGAAAACGACCCCACCAGCCCAGCCATCACCAGGCCCACACACAACGCCATACGCAGAAAACCGTTCATGAAGCACTCGCCGTGGAAGTGACCGGGGTGTCGCGCCGTGGCTGGTTTTCACCAGGCTCCAGGGTGCCGACGGCCTGTACGTTGTACTCGCCCGCCAGCTCGCGGAATGACAGCACGGCCAGCTCCAGGTCGCCGCGCAGCACCAGCCAGCGCAGGTGACGACGCAGCTCCGGGTGCACCAGCAGCACGCTGCGCCGGTCCTCCGGCAGGCGTTCGCAGGCCTGGTGCAGTTGTGCGAGCAAGCCACGGTTGGCCTGCTCGGGTATCCGATCACCGCCGGACTCCTGGCGGCGCAGGGCGGTGCGCAGGTGCTGCTCGAGCATCGGCGCCATCACCAGGGCACTGATGACCCGGTTGCGGTCGGCATGCTGATGGCTGATCTGCCGCGCCAGCGCCGCGCGCAGGTGCTCGGCCAACTGCCCTGCATCGGCATCGCGCCCGCCCCAATCGACCATGGCTTCGAGCAGCGCGCGCTGGTTGCGGATCGACACGCCCTCACTCACCAGATGGCGCAAGGCCTCGGCCATGCGCTGCAACGACAGGTTGCGCAGCGCCTCCTTGATCAGCTCGCCGTAGCTGCCTTCGTTACGCTCGAGCAAGGCGCGGGTTTCCTGGATACCGAGGAAATCTGCGGCGTAGCGGCGCAAGGTGCGCTCCAGCACGGCGCGCAGCACTTCCTCGGGCAACAGGAAGCCCACGCCGGCCTGCTCAAGGCGCACCTGGTGCGTGCGCTCGACCCAGTGCGCGTTGCGCCGGGTCAGCGGCGAGTCGGCCTCCAGCAGCGGTACTTCCAGCAGCTCGGCATTCACCGGGTCGTCGCGCAGCAGCAGGCAGTCGGCGGGCAGCTCGCCCTCGCTGACCGGCACGCCTTCAAGCTCGATGACGAAACGCTGCCCAGGGAACTGCCCATCGACGTGGATGGCGGCCATGGGGACGTCGATACCCAGCTCGTCACGCAGCTCGAAGCTCAACGCCTCGAAACGCTGGCGCAGCGGCTGGGTCGGTGCGCTGGCCGCGAGGCCCGGCCCGAGCACCATGAGAATGCGGCAGTCCAACGGCTTGCTGGCCGGTGCGACAGGCTCGGCCGGCAGTGGCTCTGGCTCTTCCACCGGCAACGCCTCTTCCACGACCTCGAGCGCGTTACGCGCCTCGCGCCGCGCCAGCATGAACGCAGCGCCGCCCAGCAGGGCCGACAAGCTGATGAACACCGCAGCAGGGAACCCCGGCAACAGGGCAACGCCCAGCAGGATCAAGGCCGTCAACGCCAAGGCCCGGTGGCTGGCGCCCAGCTGGCGTACGATCTCGCTACCCAGGTCGCCGCTGGCGCCGTCGCTGTTGACCCGCGTCACCACGGTGCCCGCCGCCACGGAAATCAGCAGCGCGGGAATCTGCGCGATCAGCCCGTCACCCACGGTGAGCAGCGAATAGGTGTGCACCGCCTCGCCGAACGGCATGTCGCGCTCGACCATGCCGATCAGCATGCCGCCCAACAGGTTCACCGCCAGGATCACCAGGCCCGCGATGGCATCGCCCTTGACGAACTTCATCGAGCCGTCCATCGCCCCGAACATCTGGCTCTCGCGTTCCAGGCGCGAGCGGCGGCGGCGCGCCTCGGCCTGGTCGATGTCGCCGTTGCGCAGATCGTTGTCGATGCTCATCTGCTTGCCGGGCATGGCATCGAGGGTGAAGCGCGCGGCCACCTCCGCCACCCGTTCGGCGCCCTTGGTGATGACCACGAACTGCGCCACGGTGATGATCAGGAACACCACCAGCCCCACCACCACTTGCCCGGCGATGACGAAGTCGCCGAAGGCCTTGACGATGTGCCCGGCGTCGCCATCGAGCAGGATCAACCGCGTGGTTGTGATCGACAACGACAGGCGGAACAAGGTGCTCAGCAGGATCAACGGCGGCAGCGCGGAGAACTCCACCGAGTGGCCGATGTAGAAGGCGACGATAAGGATCAGCAGGCTCAAGGTGATGTTCAAGGCGATCAGGCTATCGACCAGGTAGGTCGGCAACGGAATGATCATCATCGCGATGGCCATCAGCATGAATGCCACGATGACCACATCGCTGCGCCGGGAGGCCGCGTGGGCCAGGCCATTGAGGCGTCCGAGCAGGCTCATGGCGCCACCTTGCGCGCCGCCAGGTAGCGCTTGAAGCATTGGCGCGCCTCGTCCTTGCGCGCGGCGCGCCACAGGGCGTGGCTACGCAGCAGCAACAGCGCAGCCGAATCGCCCTCCAGGGCTACCGCGCGGTCCAGGACATTGAGCGCGCGCAGGGCATCGCCACTGTCGGTGAAGGCCATGGCCAGCTGGCGTAGCAGCGCGCCGTCGTTGGGCGCCATCTGCGCGGCGATCAGCAGCATCACCAGGGCCCGTTGCGCCTGGCCACTGCGCCGGTAGAGGTCGCCCAGGCCCTTGAGCAGTTCAACGCTGTCGTGGTGTTCACGCGGCTTCATGGCTGCTGCACCTCGGCACGTTGTTGGGCCAGCGACTGGCGCAGGTGCAGCTCTTCACGCAGCAGGTCTTCGGCCAGTACGCGCACTTCGGGCTCGGCGTCGAGCCTGGGCAGCACTTCGTCCAGCAGGTAGTGCAAAAGCTCCTGCGCGCGGCTACCGGCGAACAGCTCGGGGTTGATCGCCTCGCAGCCCAGGGCCTGCTCCAGTTCGCCGCGCAGCGAACGACGGGCCGCCTGTTCGCGCTTGCCCAGCAGCGCCTCGAAGCGGGCGTTGGCGCGCGCCTGCACCGGGCGCACGGCTTCGACGGCGGGGGCTTTATCGGAAGGTGTCGGCAGCAATGGCCGAGGGTCGATTCTCATAGGGTCAAGGTGAAGCGTTCTTCACCCCTAGCCAGCACCACCTGGTTGCTGTCGATGCGCTCCAGCACCCAGCCATCGGACAGCGGCGCATCGGGGTACAGGCGCTTGCCGCCCTCGCCGACCACGTAGGGGTTTTCGCCGAACCATACGGCCTGGAAGTACACCCTGGGCTTGGCGACATCGGCGTGCACGGTCACCTGGCTATGCAGCATCACTTGCTGGCCGAAACGGTGATCGAAGGCCTGGCGCAGCTCGACCCAGCGGCTTTTCTGAGCGGCCTCGTGGCGCCCGCTGGCGACCAGCTGGCCGCCGCTTTCACTGACCTTGACGCCACTGAAGCCGCTGGCGAGCAGTTGTTGCTCGAGCCACGAACGGGCATCGGCGAGCGTCGCCTGCTGCGGCGCACGCGGCTCTGGCGTGACGCTGACGCTGTTCACCTGGGGAAGTTCGCTTTCGCCACGAAAGGCAAAGGCGAAGGCGCAGATGAACATCAGCCCCAGCGCCAGCAGCAGGTGTGGCCTGGCCAAACCGGTCGGCCGTTGACTGGATGCAGCGCGCGTGGGCGCCGGCTCCAGGCACAGCCGTGCTTCGCCAAGGCAAATGCGCAGCGGCAGCTGGCCACGGTAGCCACTGCCCAACGGCACCAAGGTCGAACGCCCGAGGCGGTCCTCGACCTGCACCTCACCCGCCAGCGCCTCGACGGCGACCTTGTCATCGTCCAGGCGCAGCGCCAGGTGCCCAGGGGCGATGCCTGGGTCGGTGAGGATGAAATCGTCATCGGCGCTGCTGCCCAGGACATGGCGAGCGCCCTCCAGAACGATGCGACCGCCCTGGTGCAGGCCTTCGGTGATGCTGAGCACGGGCCTGGCCGGTGCTGTATGGCCACCGATGGAAACGGGAGAGGCAAGAACGGTCATGGGCGGATCACCACCGTGAAGCCCGCCGACAGCAAGGTGTCAGCAGCCTTGGCATGGAATTCTTCTGGGTAATGTATTCGCTGCAAGGGGTGGGCGGGCGGCGCAAGCACCGCCCGCACGACAACGTCAGTTCTGCGGACGTTGCTTGGTAGCGTCGAGCTCAGCCTTTTTCGCAGTGGTCAGCTCGGTAATCTTTGCCGACTTCTCGATAGCCATGTTGAAGGTGGCTTCCATCTTGGCGATGGCTGCATCGGCGCCGCCGCCGGCACTTGCTGGAGGAACGTTGCTCATCGTGAAACTCCTTCGAGGTAGGTTAGGTTCATAGGCCGCATTGCGGCTAACGTGAAGCCTGTGCCGCAGGGCAGTAAGCACTGCGGAACGGGGCTCATGTTAGGCAGCCGGTTTCGGCCACCGCTGTGAAACGTTGTGAAAGGTCATGAAGCGCCAGCGACGAACAACGTTTTAACGGGCACTGGCCTTGAGACGGTCGGCGTTCTCGAGGTCGGCGAGCGGCGAGAGTATCTGGCGGTCGAAGGCTGCTAGCGCGTCTGCATTGCGCACCCGCTGCGGCCAGTCGGCATGGGTCAGGGCGCCGCGTCCAAGGGTGACCATGTCCGCCTCGCCCGAGGCGAGCATGGCGCCAGCGCGCTCAGGGTCGTGCAACGAGCCATTGGCCAACACCGGCAGGCCACCATGACGCTTGGCCAGCGCCGCCAGGCTTGGGCCTTGCTCGAACGCGGGCTGCCAGGCCTCGAACTCGGTGGTGTGCAGGTAATCGAGTGGCAGTTGTCCAAGTAGCGTGTAGATATCGGCCGCTTCTTCCTGGCCGTGCCACTTGTGCGTGAAGTCGTTGACCTTGCCTTGTGAACTGCGCAAACCAACGATGAAGTCGTCCCCCACGGTGGCACGCACCGCCTTCACCGCTTCCACGGTGATCCGCAACCGGTTGGCGACACTACCGCCGTAGGCATCGGTGCGCAGGTTCACGCCCTCGCTCAGGAACTGGTCGAGCAGGTAGCCATTGGCGCCATGGATTTCCACGCCATCAAAGCCCGCCTCCCGCGCCCGCAGCGCGGCTGCCGCAAAACCTGCAACCGCTTCGTCGATCTCGGCCTGGGTCATGGCCTGCGGCAATGGGTAGTCGCCGACCCCACGGTAGAAGCCCATCTGCTGCCCGACCGGTCGCTTGGCCGAAGGGCCGCGGGTATCGCTGACGAAGCGGTTGCCCTGGGAAAGCGCACCAGCGTGCATCAGTTGGGCGATGATGCGTGCGCCCGCCGCGTGGACACGCTCCACCACCGGCCGCCAGGCCTCGCGCTGCGCGGTATTGGCCAGGCCCGGTTGATGGAAGTAGCCCTGCGACCAGCGCTCGTCGGTATAGATGCCCTCGGTAATGACCAGACCGAAACCGCCCTCGGCGAAGCTGGCGTAGTACTGCGCCATGCGCGCCGTGGCGTCCCCTGATTGGGTGGCGCTGACCCGCGTCATGGGCGCGACCGCCAGGCGGTTGCCAAGGGCGAGCGCACCGAGGTTCAGCGGGTCGAACAGCCGGGTGATCGCGCTCATGTCAATGCTCCTGTGCCGTTGCAACGGCCGCGATGGCTTCGATCTCGATCATTACCTCGGGGTTATAGAGCGCCCGCACTTCGGCGATGGTGTCGGCCGGATAGGGTGCGCTGAAGAACTGGCGGCGCAGTTCGATAACATCCTTGAAGTTATTCATATCGGTGACGAAGATGGTCACCTTGATGACCTGGTCGAGGCTCGAGCCACCGGCTTCAAGCGCACGGCGCAGGTTGGCGAAGGCCTGCTCGCCCTGGGCCCGGAAGCCGCCTTCGACGATCTTGCCATCGTCGCCAGCCCCGGCTTGGCCGGAGACGAACAGCAGGTTGCCGAAGCGAATGCCTTGTGAAAGCAGGTAGGGCGCGTAGTTGTCGGGGGTGGTGATAACGCGTTCGAGTTTCATCGTCTTGCTCCAGTACGTGAAGGTGCCGGTCGCCGAAAGTGGCTTCCGGGGGTCATGTGTAGAGCTATAAGATCGACGTTCACGGCCAGGCCGACAAACGTTCAATTATCACCCGATAGATGAGGAAAACTAAGCCATGCGGCGCCTTCCCCCGTTGTCCACGCTGCGCGCCTTCGAAGCCGCCGCCCGGCATGGCAGTTTCAAGCAGGCCGCCCATGAGCTGTCGGTCACGCCTACCGCCATCAGCCACCAGGTGCGCTCGCTCGAGGAGCACCTGGGGCTGGCATTGTTCGAGCGCCGGGTGCGCAAGGTCTTGCTGACCGATGCCGGCGCAAGGCTCTACCCGGTGCTGCGCGAAGGCTTCGATGCGTTCGTCCAGGTGATCGAGCGCATCACGCCTCGGCAGGGCCGCGCTCAAGTAACGGTGTCAGCCACGCTGGCGTTCACTGCGCGCTGGCTGGTGCCCCGGGTCACGGCGTTTCATGCCCAACATCCGCAGATTGCGTTGCAGCTCCAGGCCTCGGACGAGGTGGTCGACCTGGAGGCTGCGGGCGTCGACATCGCGATTCGCTACGGCAAGGGGCCCTACCCCGGCTTCGAGGTGGTGCCACTGTTCGCCGATCGTTTTGCGCCGGTGGCGAACCCGCTGCTGAAGGTCGAGTCGGTCACCGACCTGTTGCAGCGCCCGCTGATCGACTTCCAGTGGCGGCGCAAGCACCCCGACAACCCGACCTGGACCCGCTGGTTCGCCGAGTCGGGCCTGGAGGAGCCGAAGGAGGCGCCGCTGCTGAGTTTTTCCGATGAGAGTCATGCCATCCAGGCGGCGGTGGCGGGCCAGGGGGTGGCCTTGGTGAGCTTGGCGTTGGTGCGCGATGAGCTGGCGGCGGGGCAGTTGGTGCAGCCGTTCGGGCAGACCATTACCGGGTTTCGCCATCATCTGCTGACGCGCGAGGGGGAGACTGGCGGCGCGGTGGCGGCGGTATGTGCGTGGTTGGCAGCGCAGAGCGCGGGGTGAGCTGCGCCCTACCCCTGCGCCTGCAAGAACAACGAAAACAACTCCGACTGCGACTTGATCCCCAGCTTGCTGTACATGTGTTTGCGGTGCACCTTCACCGTCTCGGCGGAAATCGCCAGCTTGCGGGCGATTTCCTTGCTCGAGCAGCCGCTGAGCATAAAGCGCCCCACCTCAAGCTCGCGCGCAGTCAGGGGCGTTTCCAGGGCCTCGACGGTTTCCTCGAGGCGGCTCTGCCAACGCGGCGCCGGGGCGCTGGCCTGCTCCAGCAACTCCCGTTCGAACGCCATGCGTTGGCGCATCAAACCCGCCACCCAGGGCCTTAGCAGGTCGAGCAAAGCTATCTGCTCCGGGGTGAAACGGCCCTTGCTACCCAACGACAGGCACAAGGTGCGCTCGGCATCGAGCTGCACGTTGAACTGCACTTCGTCGGCCACCACGTTGAGGCGGAAATAGCGCTGGTAGTAGTCGGTCTGCTCGAAGCATTCCGGGGCCACGTCGCACAGCTGGAACAACCCGCTGCCCGGCGCCTCGCGGCTGGCGATGTAGAACGGGTCGAGCAGGTACAGGCCCTTGAGGTAGTCCTGGAACAATGGGTCGGGGCCGCCGTCCTCGGCCGCGCATTCGGCGAACACCTGGGGGCGGCCATTGCTGAACAGCAGCGCCACCCAGCTGTCGAACGGCACGTAGCGCTTGAGCAGGCGCACCTGGGCCAGCCAGAAGCCTGGCGTGTCCAAGGTCTCGATCAACTGCCCTACCCCGCGGTGCCAGGCCAGGTCCTGTAGCGAAAGGTTCATGCCTCTACCCCTGTTGGGTTACCCCATGGGCGTAATTACCCAGGCGCGATGGCCAACTGCATACTCGGCGCATTCTGACCGGTTTTGGTCGTACGGTCATGTCTACGTACAGGAGCTGCAATGAAGGTCGAACTCGTGCAACTGGCCGGTCGCGATGGCGACACCGCCTACAACCTGGAGCGCACCCTGGCGGCGATTCACGCCTGCCCCGCCGGCACCGACCTGGTGGTGTTCCCCGAAACCCAACTGATGGGTTTCCCTACCGAGGCCAATGTCGCCCAGGTCGCCGAGCCCCTGGATGGCCCCAGCGTGCGCGCCGTGCAGCAGGCGGCGAAAGCCCGTGACGTCGGGGTGGTGCTGGGCATGGCCGAGGCTGCCGACGATGGCTGCTTCTACAACACCACCCTGCTGGTGACCGCCGAGGGCATCGCCCTGAAGTACCGCAAGACCCACCTATGGGCCTCCGACCGCGACTTCTTCAGCCCCGGCGACCGCTACGCCACCACGCTGTTCAAGGGCGTGCGCGTAGGCCTGCTGATCTGCTTCGACATCGAGTTCCCGGAAAGCGCGCGGGCCTTGGGCCAGTTGGGCGTGGAACTGATCCTGGTGACCAACGGCAACATGGACCCGTACGGCCCCACGCACCGCACCGCCATCTGCGCACGGGCCATGGAAAACCAGGCGTTCGCGGTGATGGTGAACCGCGTTGGCGAGGGCGATGGCGGCCTGGTGTTCGCTGGCGGCAGCGCAGTAGTCGACCCCTACGGGCAGGTGCTGTGCGAGGCCGGGCGCGAGGAATGCCGACTGGGCATGACGCTGGACCTGAAGCAGTTGGAAGTCGCACGGCGCGACTACAGCTACCTGAGCGAGCGTCGCTTCGTGCTGCCGGGTGAGGTGCGCGAGCACGACGGCGGGCTGCGTGAGCTGATCATCGCCAGCTGAATACAACACCGTCCCTGTAGGAGCGGGCTTGCCCGCGAACCGGGGCAAAGCCCCGGCCATTCACCGAGGTGCCTGGTTCGCGGGCAAGTCGGATCGCCGCACCGCCGCTCCTACAGGGGTTTGTGGCGATAGAGAAAACAAGAAGAACACCTGCGGCCAGGGATGCCGCCTTTGCGTCGATTTCGACTCTGCATAACAAACATAAATTGGAGTACGCAGTAATGGCTCGACTCAAGCGAACCCTTTCCCTGGGTGCGGTGGTGCTGTTCGGCATCGCCTACATGACCCCGATCATCGTCCTCGGCACCTTCGGCATCCTCGCCGACACCACGGGCGGGCTGGTGCCTTCGGCCTACCTGGTGGCCTCCATCGCCATGCTGTTCACCGCCCTGAGCTACAGCCGCATGGCCGCCGCCTTCCCGGTGGCAGGCTCGGCCTATACCTACGTACGCCAGTCCATCAGCCCGAAGCTGGGCTTCCTGGCCGGCTGGGGTGTGCTGCTGGACTACCTGTTCCTGCCCATGGCCATCTGGCTGATCGGCGCGGCCTACCTGCACTCGGCCTTCCCGCAGGTGCCGCATGCGGTGTGGGTGCTGACGTTCATCGGCGTGACCACGGCCATCAACGTGGTTGGCCTGCGCTTGGCGAAGAACATCAACGGTGTGCTGATGCTGGTGCAGTTCCTGGTGCTGGCGGCCTTCGTGGGGCTGGCGGTGCACTATGTGTTGGGCGATGCGGGCAAGCCTTTGTGGTCGCTGGAGCCGTTCTTGAAGGAGGGCGTGCAACTGCCACTGATCATGAGTGGCGCGGCGATCGCCTGCTATTCGTTCCTGGGCTTCGATGCGGTGAGCACGCTGACCGAGGAAACCCATGAGCCGCGCAAGAACATTCCGCGGGCGATCCTGCTGATCACCTTGATCGGTGGCTGTATCTTCATCGCCACGAGTTATTTCGTGCAGCTCGCCCACCCGTCCGCCACGTTCGAAAATGCCGACTCGGCGGCCTACGAGATTGCTCGCAATATTGGTGGTGATGTGTTCGTCAGCTTGTTCCTGATTGGCCTGATCGTCGGGCAGTTCACCTCGGGGCTGTCTGCTCAAGCCAGTGCTTCGCGGTTGCTGTTCGCGATGGGCCGCGACGGGGTGCTGCCGAAGACGTTCTTCGGACGCCTGAGCGAGCGTTTCGGCACGCCGGTAGGCAGTATCGTGCTGTGTGGTGTGGTGGCATTGTTGGCGCTGCGGATGGATGTGACCACGTCGACGTCGTTCATCAACTTCGGTGCGTTCCTGGCGTTCAGCCTGGTGAACCTGTCGGTGATCTTCCATTACTGGATTGCCCAGGGGCAGCGTGGCTTGCGCGGGACTGTGCTGTTCCTGGTGTTCCCGCTGGTGGGGCTGGTAGCGGACTTGTGGTTGATGGCCAGTCTCGATCACCTGGCGATCTACCTGGGGTTGGCGTGGTTGGCGGCGGGCGTGCTGTACCTGGCGGTGCTGACGGGCGGTTTCCGTAAGCAGCCGCCGCAGATGCACTTTGAAGAAGCCTGACCCACCACCGCTCTCGCTTTGCTTTCGCCGTTGATCTTGATCTTGATCTTGATCTTGATCTTGATCTTGATCTTGATCTTGATCTTCGCGACTTCCAGAAGGCCGAACGGAGGCGTCTGGAGGGCCCTGGCGCGCAGCGCCCTTCGGCGTAGCCGAAGTCGCGAGATGTAGACTTGCGAAGCAAGTCGTAGGCCGCGAAGGC
>NZ_JBNNVR010000029.1:0-51517 GCF_050280645.1 Pseudomonas sp. NPDC089554 | reverse complement strand
GGAACGACTCGGAAAAGACCAACAGCTCGATCCCCTGATCGCTGGCCTGCTTGATCGCCTGAATGACGATCATCCCGTGGAACAGCCCGCTGTACCTCACTGCGATCAAGCTCGCCCCGGCCCTGGCCGCAGGCAACACCATCGTGCTCAAGCCATCCGAACACGCCTCGGCGACCATCCTGGAATTGGCCCGCCTGGCCCTTGAAGCCGGTTTCCCCGCAGGCGTGATCAACGTGGTCACAGGCTTCGGCCCCAGTACCGGCGCGGCGCTGACCCGCCACCCACTGGTGCGCAAGATCGCCTTCACCGGCGGCGCCGCCACCGCCCGCCACGTGGTGCGCAGCAGCGCCGAGAACTTCGCCAAGCTGTCGCTGGAACTGGGCGGCAAGTCGCCAAACATCATCTTCGCCGACGCCGACCTGGACAGCGCCATCAACGGCGCCGTAGCCGGCATCTATGCCGCCTCCGGGCAGAGCTGCGTGGCAGGTTCGCGCCTGCTGGTGCAGGACGAGATCTTCGATGAGTTCGTCGCCCGCCTGGTCGAGCGCGCCAAGCGTATCCGCATCGGCAACCCGCAGGACGACGCCAGCGAAATGGGCCCGATGGCCACCGCGCAACAATTGGCCGTGGTCGAAGGCTTGGTGGCGGCGGCCAAGGCAGAAGGCGCCAAGCTGCACCTGGGCGGCAAGCGTGCCGAGGTCGAGGGTGACGGCTGGTTCTACGAGCCGACCTTGTTCGAGTGCGACAGCAACTCGATGAGCATCATGCAGGAAGAAGTGTTCGGCCCAGTCGCGGCGGTGATCCGCTTCAAGACCGAGCAAGAGGCCCTGGAAATCGCCAACGACTCGCAGTTCGGCCTGGCCGCCGGCATCTGGACCCGCGACCTGGGCCGCGCCCACCGCCTGGCCCGCGACGTGCGCTCGGGGATCATCTGGGTCAACACCTACCGCGCCGTGTCGGCCATGGCGCCGATCGGTGGTTTCAAGAACAGCGGCTATGGCCGCGAGAGCGGCATCGATTCGGTGCTGGCCTATACCGAGCTGAAGACCGTGTGGATCAACCTGTCCACCGCGCCTATGCCCGATCCCTTTGTCATGCGCTAGGAGACCTGCGCGATGATCGAACCAGGCATCTACAAAGACGTGATGGGCTCGTTCCCCTCCGGCGTCACGGTGGTCACCACCTTGGACGCCGACGGCAGCATCGTCGGCATCACTGCCAGCGCCTTCAGTGCGCTGTCCATCGACCCGGCGCTGGTGCTGTTCTGCCCCAACTACGCCTCCGACACCTACCCGGTGCTGCGCGACAGCAAGCAGTTCGCCATCCACCTGCTGGCCGCCGAGCAGACCGCCGAGGCCTATGCCTTCGCTGGCAAAGGCAAGGACAAGGCGCGTGGCATCGACTGGCACCTGAGCGAATTGGGCAACCCGCTGCTGGCCAAGGCCACGGCGATCATCGAGTGCGAGCTGTGGCGCGAGTACGACGGCGGTGACCACGCGATCATCGTCGGCCAGGTGAAAAACCTGATCCTGCCCGAGGCCCCGGCGACGCCGATGGTCTATCACAAGGGCAAGCTCGGCGCATTGCCGCCGCTGGGCTAATGGGCCTGGGGCCGCGCAGCGGCCCCAAAACCTTCAAAGATTTCCCGGGGGCCGTCCCGTCACCCTCAGCTTCGGTCACGGCCCCCTTTTTTCTTCGCTGGCACAGGAGCCCCGGCCCATGAGCAACGAAAAATACCAACAAGGCCTCGCCATCCGCACCCAGGTGCTGGGCGAAGACTACGTCAACCGCTCGATCCAGAACGCCGACGACTTCAGCAAGCCGCTTCAGGAGTTGGTCACCGAATATTGCTGGGGCCATGTCTGGGGTCGCGAGGGCTTATCGCTCAAGGAGCGCAGCATGATAAACTTGGCGATGATTTCCGCCCTGAACCGGCCCCACGAGCTCAAGCTGCATATCCGCGGCGCCTTGCGCAATGGCCTCGGCCGAGAACAGATTCGCGAGATCCTGCTTCAGGTCGGCATTTATTGCGGCGTGCCCGCGGCGGTGGACAGCTTCCGCCTGGCCCGCGAGGCCTTCGCCGAAGCCGATGCGGAACCTACCCGTTAACAACGGGCTGTTCGAACCACTGCAAGGAGCAACTCGGTCGCGGGTGCTCCACGGTGTTGGCGCAACAGCCTCATACAGAGCGCACCTGATGAAACGCCAGCCCCTCGACGACAGCTTCAAGGTCAACCGCAACCCCGTAACCCTGCGCGAAATCGTGCTCGACAAGCTGCGCAGCGCGATCATGAACTTCCACCTGCTGCCGGGCGACCGCCTGGTCGAGCGCGACCTGTGCGACCGCCTCGGCGTCAGCCGCACCTCGGTGCGCGAGGCGCTGCGCCACCTCGAATCCGAAGGCCTGGTGGAGTTCGCCGACGCCAAGGGCCCACGGGTGGCGATCATCACCCTGGAAGACGCCCGCGACATCTACGAGCTGCGTTGCGTGCTCGAAGGCCTGATCGTCCAGCTGTTCACCCTGAACGCCAAGGCCAAGGACATCCGTGCCCTGGAGCGCGCACTGGAAGTCAACCGCCAGACCCTCGAGGAAGGCGAGCTGCAACAGGTGCTCGACTCGGTGCAGGGCTTCTACGACGTGCTGCTCGAAGGCTCCGGCAACCAGGTCGCCGCCACCCAGCTACGCCAGTTGCAGGCGCGCATCAGCTACCTGCGTGCCACCTCGGTGTCCCAGGCCAACCGCCGTGGCGCCAGCAACCAGGAAATGGAAAAGATCGTCGCGGCGATCAAGAGCGGCGACCCGCAGGTGGCGCACCAGGCCTCGGTCGACCACGTGCGCGCCGCTGCCAAGGTGGCGCTGGAGTACCTGCGCCAGAAGCAGGAAGGCAACGCCCAGGTCCGCGACATCGTCGAGCCCCTGGCCCTGAAGGACCCTCGCATAGGCCGCTGACCATGCCCAACGCCCCGCGCTACTGCCCGCACTGCACCGCCGAGCTTGCCCGGGGCGTTCCCACCGGTGATACCCACGAACGCCTGCATTGCCGCGCCTGCGGCTACGTGCACTACGTCAACCCGAAGATCATCGCCGGCTGCATCATCGAGCGCGACGGCAAGTACCTGTTGTGCCAGCGCGCCATCCCCCCGCGCCCCGGCACCTGGACCTTGCCTGCCGGCTTCATGGAAGCAGGCGAGACCACCGAGCAGGCGGCGCTGCGCGAAGTCTGGGAAGAAAGCGGCGTGCGTGGCGAAATCGTCTCGCCCTATTCGATCTTCAGCGTGCCGACGATCAGCGAGGTGTACATCATCTTCCGCGCCATCGCCACGGAGGAAACCGGCCAGTTCGGGCCGGAAACCCTGGCGTACCGCTTCTTCGCCCCGGATGAAATCCCGTGGGATGAAATCTACTACCCGGCCATCCGGCAGATTCTCGAGCGCTACATCCTCGAACGCCAGGCCGGGGTGTACGGCATCTACATGGGCAACGACGACACCGGCAAGGTGCATTTCATTCGCTGACGGTCCCGCGATAAGGCCCATATAGCCACTATAATTCCCTCGCCAGCCACCGATTCTCGGTGCACCCTATCCCCCTTTAATGCAACGGATCGGCACACGACATGGCGAAATGGCTCGACGGCGGCGGACGCATGGCCGATCGCATCCGCACCCTCGACTGGGCTTCCACGCCCCTGGGCCCGCTTGAAACCTGGCCAGACACGCTCAAGACCAGCGTGGCCTTGTGCCTGGGCTCGCATTTCCCCCAGGCGGTGCTGTGGGGCCGCGAACTGATCACCCTGCACAACGATGCCTTCGCGCCGATCCTGGGCGACAAGCCCCTGGCCCTGGGCCGCCCGTTCAGCGAAGTGTGGCAGGAAGCCTGGCACGATATCCGCCCCCTGGCCAACCGCGCCCTGGCGGGTGAAGCAGTGTTCATCCAGAACTTCCCGCTGATGATCGAGCGCGGCGGCGCTCCGGAGCGGGCCTACTTCACCTTCTGCTACAGCCCCATCCGCGACCTCGATGGCCAGGTGGTCGGCATGGTCGACACCGTCACCGAAACCACCGCCAGCGTGGTCGCCAACCAGCGCCTGGCGTTCCTCGACAACCTGGGCCGCGCCGTGGCCCAGGCCACCGAGCCCGACCAGATCCTGGCCACCACCACACAACTGCTGGGCGAGCACCTGGATTTGTCCAGCTGCGCCTACGCGGTGATGGAAGCTGACCAGGACGGTTTCACCATTTGCGGCGACTGGGTAGCGCCCGGCTCGCCACGGCTGGTCGGCCAGTACCGCCTGGCCGACTTCGGCCAACTGGCGGTCAAACGCCTGCGCGCCGGATTGCCCCTGGTCATCAACGACAACCTGCGGGAGCTGGCGCCCGAGGAAGCGGCCACCTTCCAGGCCATCGGCATTACCGCGACCATCTGCATGCCCTTGATCAAAGGCGGCCAGCTGACCGCGCTGATGGCCATCCATGACAACGTACCGCGCACCTGGACAGGCTACGAACAAGCCTTGCTCAGCGAAGTCACCGAACGCAGTTGGGCGCATATCCAGCGAGTCCAGGCCCATGCCGAGAGCCGCGAGGCGATGGCGGCCATGGCTGCGCTCAATGCCACCCTCGAACAACGGGTAGAAGAGCGCACCGCCCAGTTGCTGCACACCGAAGCGGTGCTGCGCCAGACCCAGAAGCTCGAAGCCATCGGCCAGCTCACTGGCGGCGTGGCCCACGACTTCAACAACCTGCTGACCATCCTGCGCTCCTCCTTGCACCTGCTCCAGCGCCCCGCCCTGGACGATGAAAAACGCCAGCGTTACCTGCGCACCATGAGCGATACGGTCGACCGCGGCGCCAAGCTGACCGGCCAACTGCTGGCCTTCGCCCGCCGCCAGGCCCTGAGCCCGCAGGTGTTCGACGCCGGCCCACGGTTGCAGGCAATGGCCGATATGCTCGACACCGCCACCGGCGCACGCATGCAAGTGCTGCTCGAACTGCCCGACAGCCCCTGCCACATCCACGCCGACCTCGCCCAGCTGGAAACGGCGGTGATCAACCTGATGATCAACGGCCGCGATGCCATGGCCGGTGAAGGCACCTTGCACCTGCAACTGCGCCCTACCCAGGCCTTGGCCGGGCAGCCAGGCACCTTCGCCGCGATTTCGGTCATCGACAGCGGCGTGGGCATCGAACCGCACCTGCTCGAACGCATCTTCGACCCTTTCTTCACCACCAAGGCACCCGGCCAGGGCACGGGGCTGGGGTTATCCCAGGTGTTCGGTTTCGCCCAGCAGTCCGGTGGCGATGTGCGGGTCACCAGCACGCCCGGCCAGGGCACCACCTTCACTCTCTACCTGCCCCAGGCCGACGGCCAGGATGCCGCCTTCGCGAGCCAGCAACTCGCTGCACCGCTACAGGCAGAGGCAGGCAAGCGCCGGATCCTGCTGGTAGAGGACAACCTCGAAGTGGGTAACTTCGCGGCGCAGATCCTCGGCGAGCACGGCTACCAGGTGCGCTGGACCACCAGCGCAGAACAAGCACTGGCGCAGTTGGCCAGTGACGATGGGGGATTCGATGCGGTGTTTTCCGATGTAGTAATGCCCGGCATCGGCGGCCTGGCCCTGGCGCGCGAGCTGCGCGAGCAGCGCCCTGCACTCCCTGTGATTCTCACCTCAGGCTACAGCGAAGCGATTGCCGAAGGTGGCTATCAAGGCTTCACCTTCCTGCCCAAGCCCTATTCGGCCGAGCAGGTGTGCCAGGTGCTGGGAAAGGTGCTGGGGGATACCTGAGCAACGCGGCGCCTTTTTCGCGGGCAAGCCCGCTCCCACAAGCACCGTGTCGCACTCCAACGTCATCCCTCGAAACCTTCCACGATGATGATCTCGGCCCGCGCCACACCCTGCCGGTGCCGGCACGCCTCCTGATAGGCGTCCGACCGATAACATGCCACCGCCTGCTCATACGAGTCGAACTCGATCACCACACTGCGCTGCGGCGTCGCGCGCCCCTCCAGCGCCTCGCTGCGCCCACCCCGCGCCAGGAAGCGCCCGCCATGCGCGGCAATCGCCGCAGGCGCGCGCTGGGTGTATTGCAGGTACTGCTCGGGGTCGGTGATATCTACATGGGCAATCCAGTAGGCCTTCATTCGTCGTGCTCCTGTGTCAGTCGATTTATGTATTATGGTATACCACAAGGCATTAGCCGATCATAGCGAGCCCGCACCATGCCCTTCCACAGCATCGAAGCACTTCTCGACGACTACCGCCAAGGCAAGATGGTCCTCTTGGTGGACGACGAAGATCGGGAAAACGAAGGCGACCTGCTGATTGCCGCCGAGCACTGCAACGCCCAAGTCATCAACTTCATGGCCCGTGAGGCCCGTGGCCTGATCTGCCTGACCCTCACCGACGACCACTGCCAACGCCTGGGCCTCGAACAGATGGTGCCAAGCAACGGCAGCGCCTTCAGCACCGCCTTCACTGTGTCCATCGAAGCCGCCACAGGCGTCACCACCGGTATTTCCGCCGCCGACCGTGCTCGCACTGTGGCCGCCGCCATGGCGCCCGACGCCCGCCCGGAGCACCTGGTACAACCTGGCCACATCTTCCCCCTGCGCGCCCGCGAGGGCGGCGTACTCACCCGCGCCGGACACACCGAGGCCGGCTGCGACCTGGCGCGCCTGGCCGGCTTCGCCCCGGCCTCGGTGATCGTCGAAGTGCTCAACGACGACGGCACCATGGCCCGCCGCCCCGACCTGGAACGCTTTGCCGAACGCCACGGCATCAAGATCGGCACCATCGCCGACCTGATCCACTACCGCCTGAGCACCGAGCAAACGGTAAAACGCATCGGCGAACGCGAACTGCCCACCGTGCACGGTACCTTCCGCCTGGTGACCTACGAAGACCGCATCGAAGGTGGCGTGCACATGGCCATGGTGATGGGCGACATCCGGCGCGAGCAGCCAACCCTGGTGCGGGTGCACGTGATCGACCCGCTGCGCGACCTGGTCGGCGCCGAGTACGCGGGGCCGGCGAACTGGACGTTGTGGGCAGCACTGGAGCGGGTAGCCGCCGAAGGGGCTGGCGTGGTGGTGGTGTTGGCCAGCCATGAATCGTCCCAGGCGCTGCTGGAGCGGGTGCCGCAACTGACGCAGCCAGTGCGGCCGTACCAGCGCGGGCAGTCGAAGGTGTATTCGGAGGTGGGTACCGGGGCGCAGATCCTCCAGGACCTGGGCGTGGGCAAGCTGCGCCACCTCGGGCCACCGCTCAAGTACGCGGGTTTGGCGGGGTATGAGCTGGAAGTGGTGCAGAGTATTCCGTTCGAAGGCAACTGATGCCCTAGCCCACCCCGGCCATCACAGAAGATGGCCGGTATCGCCATCCTCTTGCCAAAATCTTGGAATACCATAATATGATATCCCGTAGACCTTAAAACCTGCCGGCCACTCCTACACTCAAGACACGGCCACGCAACACCTACAGATCGCAGCTCCCCGAACACAGTTGGCGGGCGCACGAAGCCCGCCTCGAATAACAAAAGCAACGAGGGCGTTAACCATGCTGTTGAGCAAACGAGTAAGTGCAGTGCTGTCCGCCAGCCTGCTGTCCCTGGCCTGCCAGGCCACCCTGGCCGCCGATAGCCTGAATTTCGTCAGCTGGGGCGGCACTACCCAGGATGCGCAGAAACAGGCATGGGCCGAGCCCTTCAGCGAAAGCAGCAAGGTCAAGGTGGTGCAGGACGGCCCCACCGACTACGGCAAGCTCAAGGCCATGGTCGAAAGCGGCAACGTGCAGTGGGATGTGGTCGACGTCGAAGCCGACTTCGCCCTGCGCGCCGCCAACGAAGGCCTGCTCGAGCCCCTCGACTTCAACACCATTCAGCGTGATCGCATCGACCCGCGCTTCGTTTCCAACCACGGCGTAGGCTCTTTCTTCTTCTCCTTCGTGCTCGGCTACAACGAAGGCAAGCTCGGCGCCAACAAGCCGGTGGACTGGACCGCCCTGTTCGACACCAAGACCTACCCCGGCAAGCGCGCCCTGTACAAATGGCCAAGCCCCGGCGTGTTGGAACTGGCCCTGCTGGCCGATGGCGTAGCCGCCGACAAGCTCTACCCGCTGGACCTGGACCGCGCGTTCAAGAAACTCGACACCATCAAGAAAGACATCGTCTGGTGGGGCGGTGGCGCGCAGTCGCAGCAACTGCTGGCTTCCGGCGAAGCGTCACTGGGGCAGTTCTGGAACGGTCGGGTCTACGCCCTGCAACAAGACGGCGCGCCGGTGGGCGTGAGCTGGAAGCAGAACCTGGTCATGGCCGACTTCCTGGTCATCCCCAAGGGCGCCAAGAACAAGGACGCGGCCATGAAGTTCCTGGCCAACGCCAGCAGCGCCAAGGGCCAGGCAGATTTTGCCAACCTCACCGCCTACGCCCCGGTCAACCTCGACAGCGTCGGCCAACTGGACAAAAAGCTCGCCCCTAACCTGCCCACCGCCTACGCCCAGGACCAGGTCACCCTGGACTTCGCCTACTGGGCCAAGAACGGCCAGGCCATCGCGGCGCGCTGGAATGAGTGGCTGGTCAAATGAAAGTCGCCATCAACGCCCTGCACAGCGCGCAAGGCGCCGCCCCCGGAACCAAGGGCGCGCCCGCGCCCCGACCGCCCATGGCCCAGCGCTGGCGCGGCAGCCGCAACCTGCTGCCGGCCTTATTGTTCCTTGGTCTGTTCTTCTTCGCGCCACTGATCGGCCTGCTGCTGCGCGGCGTGCTCGAACCCGTGCCGGGGCTGGGCAACTATGAACAACTGTTCGCCAACTCGGCCTATGCCCGGGTGCTGTTCAACACCTTCTCGGTGGCCGGGCTGGTCACGCTCATTAGCGTGCTGCTGGGCTTCCCGCTGGCCTGGGCGATCACCCTGGTGCCAAAGGGCTGGGGCCGTTGGCTGCTGAACATCGTGCTGCTGTCGATGTGGACCAGCCTGCTGGCGCGCACCTATTCCTGGCTGGTGCTGCTGCAAGCCTCGGGGGTGATCAACAAGGCGCTGATGGCGATGGGCATCATCGATGCGCCGCTGGAGATGGTGCACAACCTCACGGGCGTGGTGATCGGCATGAGCTACATCATGATCCCGTTCATCGTGCTGCCGTTGCAGGCGACCATGCAGGCCATCGACCCGATGGTGCTGCAGGCAGGCTCCATCTGCGGCGCCAGCCCCTGGACCAACTTCTGGAAGGTGTTCCTGCCGCTGTGCCGCTCGGGGCTGTTCTCCGGCGCCTTGATGGTGTTCGTGATGTCGCTGGGGTACTACGTCACCCCGGCCCTGCTGGGCGGCGCGCAGAACATGATGCTGCCGGAATTCATCGTGCAGCAGGTGCAGTCGTTCCTGAACTGGGGCCTGGCCAGCGCCGCCGCGGCGTTGCTGGTGCTGATCACCCTGGTGCTTTTCTACTTCTACCTGAAGCTGCAACCGGAATCTCCGGTCGGCAACCCGAGGTAAGCCGCCATGCTCCTGACACCCAATGCCATGGGCCGCCCGCTGCGCGTCGGCCTGTACCTCACCACCGGGGTGATCGCGGCCTTCTTGCTGCTGCCGATCCTGTTCATCGTGCTGCTGTCGTTCGGCTCGTCGCAATGGCTGGTATTCCCGCCGCCGGGCTGGACCTTGAAGTGGTACGGCCAGTTCTTCTCCAACCCCGAGTGGATGGACGCGGCCATGGCCAGCCTCAAGGTCGCCGTGCTCACCACCCTGTGCGCCGTAGCGCTGGGCCTGCCGACCGCCTTCGCCCTGGTGCGCGGGCGGTTCCCGGGGCGCGAGATGCTGTACGGGCTGTTCACCCTGCCGATGATCGTGCCGCTGGTGATCATCGCCGTGGCGGTGTACGCGCTGTTCCTCAAGCTGGGCTACACCGGCACGCTGTTTTCCTTCGTGGTCAGCCACGTGATCGTCGCCCTGCCCTTCACCATCATCTCGATCATCAACTCGCTGAAGCTGTTCGACCAGTCGATAGAAGACGCGGCGGTGATCTGCGGCGCCTCGCGCTTGCAGGCGATCTTCAAGGTGACTTTCCCGGCCATTCGCCCGGGGATGATCGCCGGTGGCCTGTTCGCCTTCCTGGTGTCGTGGGACGAGGTGGTGCTCAGCGTGATGATGGCCAGCCCCACCTTGCAAACCCTGCCCGTGAAGATGTGGACCACCCTGCGCCAGGACCTGACCCCGGTGATCGCCGTCGCCTCGACGCTGCTGATCGGCCTGTCGGTGCTGGTGATGGTCATCGCCGCCGCCCTGCGTCGGCGCAACGAAACCCGCGCTTGAGCGCCCGGAGACAACAACAATGAGTGCAGTCATCCAAGACAGCGCACGGAACAAGACCCTGGTCAGCCTGCGCAACCTGAACAAGCACTACGGCGACTTCGCCGCGGTGGACGACATCAGCCTGGACATCCAGGACGGCGAGTTCCTCACCTTCCTGGGCTCCAGCGGCTCGGGCAAGTCCACCACGCTGTCGATGCTGGCCGGTTTCGAGACCCCAAGCAGCGGCGAGATTCTGGTCGAGGGCCAGTCGCTGGTGAACGTGCCGCCGCACAAGCGCGACATCGGCATGGTGTTCCAGCGTTACTCGCTGTTCCCGCACCTGTCGGTACGCGACAACATCGCCTTCCCCCTGGCGATCCGCAAGCTCGGCGCCGGCGAAATCGCCAAGCGGGTGGACGCCATGCTCAAGCTGGTGCAGCTGGAAGCCTTCGCCCACCGCCGCCCCGCGCAGCTTTCCGGTGGCCAGCAGCAGCGCGTGGCGATTGCCAGGGCGCTGGTGTACGAGCCACGCATCCTGCTGATGGACGAGCCGCTGGGGGCGCTGGACAAGAAACTGCGCGAAGACCTGCAGGATGAACTGCGCCAGCTGCACCGGCGCCTGGGCATCACCATCGTCTACGTCACCCACGACCAGGAAGAAGCCATGCGCCTGTCCCAGCGCATCGCCATCTTCAGCCACGGCAAGATCGTCGGCCTTGGCAGCGGCTACGACCTCTACCAGAACCCGCCGAACGCCTTCGTCGCCTCGTTCCTGGGCAACTCCAACTTCCTGCGAGTGAAGGCCAACAGCAATGGCGCAGCCGGTTTCGAGGGCCAGTCGCTTGCTGTACGCCTGACCCCGGGCTTGGGGAACGAACAGGATGCCTTGATCATGGTGCGCCCGGAGAAAGCCCTGGCGCTGACCGTCGAACAGGCCGCCAACGCACCTTTACCGGCCGGTTGGAACGAGGTGCAGGCCAAGGTTGGCGAGGTGCTGTTCCTCGGCGAGAGCCAGACCTGCCATGTAGTGACGCCAGGCGGTACCGAGATGACGGTGAAGGCATTGTCTGCCGCCGGTATGCCGATGCGCCCGGGTGACACCGTCAAGGTGCGTTGGGCGGTGGCCGATGCCTGCATCTACACCGAGTGGGCCGAGAGCGACCTGAGCAAGGCTGCCGGGGCGCATTGATACCAAGAAAGGGCCGCCATGCGGCCCGATCGCGGGCCTGGTAAAGGAGTACCATAAGGCTTCACCCGCCAGCAGCCGCGACCATGACCCACCCCGCCAACGTCCCCGAACACCCGACACCTTCCGTGGACACCCCGCGCCAGGTGCTGTTCCTCGCCTACCCCGAGATGGGCCTGCTCGACCTGACCGGGGCGCAAACAGTGTTCTGGGCCGCCACCAAGGCCTGCGTGGCCCGCGGTCAACCTGGCTACAACGTGCGCACCGCCAGCCTCGAAGGCGGCCTGGTAGGCACTGCCGAAGGCCTGCCGGTGGGCACCGAACCCCTGGCGCCCCTGCTGAACACCGCCATCGACACCCTGGTGGTGCCCGGCGCCCCGGAAATCCTGCGCACCCTTCCCGAGCACGACGAACTGGTGACCTGGCTGCGCCTGGCCGCCGCCAGCGCCCGGCGCACCGCCTCGGTGTGCAGCGGCACCTTCCTGCTGGCCGCCGCCGGGCTGCTCGATGGCCGTCGCGCCGCCACCCACTGGGCCATGTGCGATGCCTTGCGCGTGCGCTTTCCCACAGTGGAAGTAGACCCCGAGTCGATCTTCGTCCAGCAGGACCGGGTATGGACCTCGGCAGGCGTCAGCGCCGGCATCGACCTGGCCTTGGCCCTGGTGGAAGACGACTACGGCCGCGACGTGGCCATGCAGGTGGCGCGCGAGCTGGTGGTGTTCCTCAAGCGCCCCGGCGGCCAGTCGCAATTCAGCGAACTGCTCAAGGCCCAGGGCGAGGACGCCAGCCTGTTCGAAAGCCTGCACCTGTGGCTCAACGACAACCTCGGCGACCCGCGCCTGACCGTCGAGCGCCTGGCCGAGCAGGCCAACATGAGCCTGCGCAACTTCACCCGGGTGTACAAGGCCAAGACCGGCCGCACCCCGGCCAAGGCCATCGAGGTGTTTCGCCTGGAGGCTGCACGCCGCCAGCTGGAGAACAGTGACTGGCATATCGAGCGTATCGCCCGGCAGTGCGGCTTCGGCAACGAAGAGCGTATGCGCCTGGCATTCCAGCGCCACCTGGCGGTCACCCCGCGCGACTACCGCGCACGCTTCGCCCGCAGCATGCCCTTGGCCGAAAGCCAGGGTTCTTTGGCCTAGGGCGGTTTCCACACGGCGCTTAGCATGAAGGCCACGGGTGCCACGCATGTGCATCCGTCGGGCCACGGCGTGGCGTAGACACCAAGGCGTATCATTGCTCCTGCCCCGCCAACCGGCCTGGACGCAACGCTGCTTCGTGTGCAGCGGTTTCCTTGCACCTTCATCTGCCGCGCCCGAGCCGATCCTTCCAAGACAAGAGAAGCTCCAGGAGCAACGACGATGAAACACATCCTGATCATTGGCGCAGGTTTTGCCGGACTGTGGAGCGCCCTTGGCGCTGCCCGCCAGCTCGACAAGCATGGACGCGACGATGTACAGATCACGGTCCTCGCCCCGCAGGCCGAGTTGCGCATTCGCCCACGCTTCTACGAGCCCGACGTACACACCATGGCCGCGCCCCTGCAGGCCTTGTTCGATGCGGTGAACGTGCGTTTCGTGCAAGGCAGCGCCGAGCACATCGACGAAGCGGGCAAGACCGTGCGTTACCGCGATGCCGACCAACAGCTCGAAAGCCTGGGCTACGACCGCCTGATCCTGGCCTGTGGCAGCCAGCTCAACCGGCCACCGGTGCCGGGCCTGGAGCAGGCCTTCGATGTCGATACCCTCGAGTCGGCAGCGCGCCTGGAAACCCACCTCAAGGCGCTGGCCAACCAACCCGACAGCCCCGCACGCAACACCGTGGTGGTGGCCGGCGGCGGTTTCACCGGCATCGAGACCGCCACTGAAATGCCGGCCCGCCTGCGCGCGATCCTCGGCCAGGGCGTTAACCCGCGCGTGGTGGTGATCGACCGCGGTGCGCAGATCGGCGCAGCCCTGGGCGACGGCATTCGCCCGGCCATCGAGCAGGCCAGCGAGGCGCTGGGCGTGGAGTGGCTGTGCGGCGCGACCGTTGCGGCAGTGGATGGTAACGGCGTGGAACTGTGCAACGGCATGCGCATCGAGGCCAGCACGGTGATCTGGACCGTGGGCTTCATGGCCAATGCGCTGACTGCGCAGGTGAACGGCGAACGCGACCGTCAGGGCCGCCTGCACGTCGATGGCCACCTCAAGGTCAAGGGCAGCGAAGCGGTGTACGCCGCAGGCGACGTGGCCTACGCCCCCTGCGACGAGGTCGGCAATTTCGCCGTGATGTCCTGCCAGCACGCCATTCCCCTGGGCCGATACGCGGGTAACAACGCCGCTGCCGAGCTGATCGGCGAAGCGCCGATGACCTACAGCCAGCCCAAGTACGTCACTTGCCTGGACCTCGGCGCCTGGGGCGCGGTGTACACCGAAGGTTGGGACCGCAAGGTCTCGCCGCCCACCGACAAGACCGAGGCCAAGGCACTCAAGCAGCAGATCAACAGCGTGTGGATCTACCCGCCTGCGCCGGAGCGCGCCTCGGCACTGGCGGCAGCCGACCCGCTGATTCCCGTGGCGTAACTGCCAAGCTGCGCCTGCTCCTCCCGGGTAGGCGCAGTTTCGCTGTGCCTTGCCAAATGCCTGCAACTCTAGGGCACTGCCGTTGTCGTTCCCTCTATCACGACAACATCACGGTTACGGATGCACCGACCCGATGGAGGAACGATTTTGAAAGCAGCGGTCTACGACACCCCGGGTGCGCCCGATGTCTTGAAGTACGTCGATATCCCCGACCCAACCCTGGGGCCTGACGATGTGCTGGTTCGCGTCGAGGCGATCTCCATCGAAGGGGGCGACCTGATCAACCGCCGCACCACACCGCCGCCCCATCCTGCCTGGGTAGTGGGCTACGCGGCGTCAGGTACTGTCGCCGCCGTCGGAGCGAACGTGCATAGCCGCCGGGTGGGCGACAGGGTCGCAGCGTTCGACATGCAGGGCTCGCACGCGCAGCTCTGGGCGGTACCGGCAGGGCGTACATGGCTGGTACCTGATGGCGTGGAGGCGGCGGATGCCGCGGTGCTGCCCATCGCCTTCGCAACCGCACAACACTGCCTTTTCACACGGGGCGTGCTGCGCCATGGCGAAACCGTGGTCATCCAGGCCGCTGCCGGTGGCGTGGGGCTGGCGGCCGTTCAGCTCGCTGCACAGGCGGGCGCGACGGTGATCGCGGTGGCAAGCGGCGCCCAACGCAGCGAACGCCTGATGGCGCTTGGCGCCCAGCATGTGGTGGATCGCGTGGTCGATGATGTCCCGGACACTGTTCTGCAAATAACCCACGGGAAAGGTGCCGACCTGATCATCGACCCCGTGGGAACGACGCTATCGTCTTCACTTTCCGCCCTGGCCGCGCAAGGGCGCCTGGTGTTCGTCGGCAACGCCGGTGGCGACAACCTGAGCGTCGACCTGTGGCCCGCCATGCAGGCCAACCAGACACTGCTGGGCGTCTTCATGGGGCCCCTGTTCGAAACGCCTACGGTCAGAGCAAGCGTCAACCACTTGCTGCAAGCGGTCGCCAGCGGCCGAATCCGCCCGGTCATCGAGCGAACCTTTCCCCTGGCCGAGGCCGCTGCAGCCCACGCCTTCGCAGAAACCGCCAAGCCGCTTGGGCGCATCGTGATGATCCCGTGATTGCCTGGCAGCACTTACCCATGGCATAGATACCGCCTACCTCTCGACGTGACATGTCAGCCCTCAGGAGATTCGTTGCATGAGCAAGGCCCCCTACGTACCCCCGGCCGTCTGGACCAACGACACCGCTGCCGGCGGCCAGTTCGCCAGCATCAACCGCCCCATTGCCGGCCCCACTCACGACAAGACCCTGCCCGTCGGCAAGCACCCGCTACAGCTGTACTCCCTGGCCACGCCCAACGGCGTCAAGGTCACCGTCCTGCTCGAGGAACTGCTGGCGCTCGGCCACGCAGGTGCCGAGTACGATGCCTGGCTGATCCGCATTGGCGAGGGCGAGCAGTTCTCCAGCGGTTTCGTCGGGGTCAACCCGAACTCGAAGATCCCCGCCCTGCTCGACCGCAGCGTCGAGCCGCCGGTGCGGGTGTTCGAGTCCGGCTCGATCCTGCTGTACCTGGCCGAGAAGTTCGGCGCCTTCCTGCCCAAGGCCTCGGCCGAACGCGCCGAGAGCCTGAACTGGCTGTTCTGGCAGATGGGCTCGGCGCCCTACCTGGGTGGCGGCTTCGGCCACTTCTACGTGTACGCGCCGGACAAGAACGAGTACGCCATCAACCGCTTCACCATGGAAACCAAGCGCCAGCTCGACGTGTTGGACCGTCGCCTGGCCGAAAGCCGCTACCTGGCGGGCGACGAATACAGCATCGCCGACATCGCCGTGTGGCCGTGGTATGGGCAACTGGTGCGCGGCAACCTGTATGGCGCAGCAGAGTTCCTCTCGGTGCAGGACTACAAGCACGTGCAACGCTGGGCCGAAGAGATCGCCCAGCGCCCGGCAGTGCAACGTGGCAGCCGGGTGAACCGTACCTGGGGCGATGAAGCGACCCAGGTGCCGGAACGCCATTCGGCGGCTGACCTGGGCTAAACCTCAACGCCAAAGTGGCCATTAGCCACTTTCCGATTTAATCTCCCTGCACAACACGCTGGCGGCACTGCCGCCAGCGCTTATCCAAGTGCGACAAGGGAGTGAAGCCATGGATCCTATCGATAGCCCCAGCCAGCTCTGGCTGACGCTGCAAACCCAGGCGGGCCTCGAACTGCGTCGCAAAAAAGGCGAGCCGGGGCGTGATGCCGATGTCGAGGTGGCCTTGCAGCAAGCGCTTGACCTGCCGACCGGTGGCCAGTCTTTGGCCGAGCAACTGAAGGCAGACCAGGCCAGCGGTGCGCCTACCATCAACACCGAGACTTTCCTGCTCAAGCTGCTGAAAAGCCAGGAAGGCTTTGCCCTGATGATGTATGAGCTGCTGGAGATGCTCGAAGACGCCAAGGCCAAGCGTGACAGCGAAACCTTGGCGATCCAGTTTCGCTTCGACCGGGTCAGCGACCCACTGCGGTTCACCCTGGAAGCGTTCGCGCAAACGGTAATGCGGGTGCGAAATGTCCTTGCCCTGCGCGTAAAACTACCGCCCTCGGGGGCGTTGTTCGACTTGCTAGGCAACCTGTGCCATGCATCGGATTTCACCCCGGAAACCTACGATGAGCGGGAATTTCCACCCCTGAAGCCGCTTTCGGCGACCCGTCATGGCACGCTGGAACAGGCTCAGGAAATCGTCAGCGAAGTGGTCGAAGCCTTCCGTAGCCTTTGCCTGTCGTTCGGCGAAAACCGTGACGCAGCCTATGCATCGGCCCTTGCCCAGCGAAACGACGCGCTGAAGAACGCTCAGGAAGTCGTGTATCAGGTCGAAGCCGGATTGAATCATTGGGACCTCGCCATGCGCGATGTCCAAAGGCATATCGCTGACCAAGTCAATGCAGGTTTGCTTGAAAGCGATACCGTGGTTTCCAGAATCGCGTATTTCCTTGATGGCGTCGAACGCTACAAGGACTGGGTTTCTCGACTTCAGGAAGAGGTGCTGGAGCTTCTGAACTTGCCCGTCTGGCGCAAGCGCCATGAGCTGTACTCGGTGTGGGCTGGCAGCGTGCTGCTGCGTACCGCCGAGGCCGAAGCCGACACCTTCCACTACCACGTCAGCGGTGGCGCCTTGTCGTTCGAGTTCGGCGGCAATCGCCTGGCGACCTACGAATACGATGGCGAGCAGTTCGATATCTGGGCCGAACTACGCTCGGACCTGGTCGGGCAGAGCAAAAAGCGCAAGAAAGGCATCCAGCCAGACTTTCGCGTGCTGCGCCCTGCCCTGGCACTTAATCCCAACAACGCGACGCAGTTGGTGCTGGAGTGCAAGCACTACCTCACTCCCAGCCCGTCGAACTTTACCGAGGCAGTGTCGGACTACGCACGCAGTTGCCCAAACGCCAGCGTGGTCCTGGTCAACCACGGCCCGGCAGACGCTGCGGCGTTGAACGCCCTTGTCGACCCATCGATGCAGGCGCGGACCCTCTTCCTCGGTGACGCCACGGTGATTCAGGAGCGCGCGACCCGGGCGTTGGCCAATGCGTTTCGCAAGGCGCTATTCCCCCGTAGCCGTTTGTACACGCCACGTCCGGCTGCGGAGCTGGGCGGCAGCATCACGCTGAAGTGGGGGGCGGAGTTGGTGGACGTAGACCTGCACCTACAGCTCGACTACCTCGAAGGCCGCCACCAAGTGCAGGTCAACTACGACACTCAAGGCGATCTACAGGCATCGCCCTTCGCACAACTGAAGGAAGACCAGCGCAAAGGGCCAGGAACCGAACGCATCGACATCGCACGTTGGGAGAAAGCTATCTACAGCATCAGCGCGAAGATCTTCAGCGGCGGTGGCGCCTTTACACCCGATAACGTCCACTGCGTGGTGCACCTGCCAGGTAGTACGCACACGCTCCAATGCAAAGCCCCAATAGCAGACAACGACTGGAAGATTGCCACGATCTACTGGGACCAAGATGGCGTGTACCTGCGCCCGTGGGTCGAAACCCTGGAGCAGATTGCTTGATCCACCTGGCACACTGTGTGCACCCATCCGTGCCGCGCTGCAACCAGCCATTTCCTCGCTGCATGCCTGCGTCCGGCAAGGCCTTCTTGCTACACTCGCCGGCATGATTTCCACCTGCACGAGTTGGTGACAGCATGATCGAGGTAACCGAGGTTTCCATTGCCGAGCTGCGCGACGCGCTCGCGTCCGGCCGCACGACGGCGGTCGAACTGGTCAAGGCCTACCTGGCCCGGATCGACGCCTACGATGGAGCCGATACCGCCACCGCGCTCAATGCCGTGGTGGTGCGCAACCCAGACGCACTCAAGGAGGCCGAGGCCTCCGACGCCCGTCGCGCACGCGGCGAAACGCTCGGTCCGCTGGACGGCATCCCCTACACCGCCAAGGACAGCTACCTGGTCAAGGGCCTGACCGCCGCCTCCGGCAGCCCGGCGTTCAAGGACCTGGTCGCCCAGCGCGATGCCTTCACCGTCGAGCGCCTGCGCGCTGGCGGTGCCATCTGCCTGGGCAAGACCAACATGCCGCCCATGGCCAACGGCGGCATGCAGCGTGGCGTGTATGGCCGCGCCGAAAGCCCGTACAACGCCGCCTACCTCACCGCGCCCTTCGCTTCCGGCTCCTCCAATGGCGCCGGCACCGCCACTGCGGCCAGCTTCAGCGCCTTCGGCCTGGCCGAGGAAACCTGGTCCAGCGGCCGCGGCCCGGCCTCGAACAACGGCCTGTGCGCCTATACCCCTTCGCGTGGGGTGATCTCGGTGCGCGGCAACTGGCCGCTGACCCCGACCATGGACGTGGTGGTGCCCTACGCCCGGACCATGGCCGACCTGCTGGAAGTGCTCGACGTGGTGGTGGCTGATGACGCCGACACCCGTGGCGACCTCTGGCGCCTGCAACCCTGGGTGCCGATTCCCGCCGCCTCCAGCGTGCGTCCGGCGTCCTACCTGGACCTGGCCGCCGATGCCGGCGCGCTCAAGGGCAAGCGCTTCGGCGTGCCGCGCATGTACATCAACGCCGACGCCGCAGCGGGCACCTCGGAAAAACCCGGTATCGGCGGCCCGACCGGCCAGCGTATCGACACCCGGGCCAGCGTCATCGCGCTCTGGCAGCAGGCACGCCAGGCCCTGGAAGCGGCCGGCGCGCAAGTGCTTGAGGTGGACTTCCCGCTGGTATCCAACTGCGAGGGCGACCGCCCGGGCGCACCGACCGTGTTCAACCGCGGCATCGTCAGCAAGGAATTCCTGCATGACGAGCTGTGGGAGCTTTCCGGCTGGGCCTTCGACGATTTCCTGCGCGCCAACGACGACCCTAAGCTCAACCGCCTGGCCGACGTCGACGGCCCGCAGATCTTCCCCCACGACCCCGGCACCCTGCCCAATCGCGAGGACGACCTGGCGGCGGGCATGGACGAGTACGTCAACATGGCCAAGCGCGGCCTGAAGACCTGGGACCAGATCGCCACCGTACCGGATGGCCTACGCGGCCTGGAGCGTACCCGCAAGCTCGACCTGGAAGACTGGATGGACGCCCAAGGCCTGGACGCGGTGCTGTTCCCTACCGTGGCCGACGTGGGCCCGGCCGATGCCGACGTCAATCCGGCCTCGGCGGACATCGCCTGGAGCAACGGTATCTGGGTGGCCAACGGCAACCTGGCGATCCGTCACCTGGGCGTGCCGACCGTCACCGTGCCGATGGGCGTGATGGCCGATATCGGCATGCCGGTGGGCCTGACCTTCGCCGGCAAGGCCTACGACGACAACGCCCTGCTGCGCTTCGCGGCGGCGTTCGAGTCGACCGGTTCGCGACGTATCGTGCCACCGCGCACGCCGGCGCTGGGCTGATCGACCTTCGGGGTGAGCGCGATAGGCCTCACCCCTGCCGGGCCATCACTTCCACCACCCAGTCGATGAACACCCGCAGCTTGGCACCCACATGGCGGTTCGGCGGGTAGGCCACGTACAGCGGCATCGGCTCCAGCTGCCAGCCTTCGAACAGACGCACCAAGCCGCCATTGGCCAAGTGTGGCCTGGCCATGTAGTCCGGCAGCCACAGTACCCCCAGTCCGGCCAGCCCGGCGGCGAGATAGGCATTGCCGTCGTCCACCGACAGCACTGGCCGGCCCTGTACCTGCAAGCGCTCATCCCCTCGGCTCAAGGCATAGGGCACCGGTTTGCCGCTGCGCGCCCAGAGAAACCCCACCACCCGTTGCCCCGGTCCCTCCAGCTCGCTGGGGTGCAGCGGCGTGCCCAGGCGCGCCAGGTAGGCCGGCGAGGCATACATGCCCAGGCCCAGGTCGGCGACCTTGCGCGCCATCAGCGACTGGTCGAGCAGCTCACCACCGCGCACCACGCAGTCCACGTGCTCGCCGATGATGTCGACGATGCGGTCGCTCACGCCCATGTCGACCTGGATGTCCGGGTAGCGGGCATGGAAATCGGCTAGGGCCGGCACCAGCACCAGGCTGGCCAAGGGGCTGGGCACATCCACCCGCAACTTGCCCCTTGGCGCGCTGGCCGCGCCGCTCAAGCTGCCTTCGGCCTCTTCCAGGTCGGCCAGCAGGCGCACCACGCGTTCGTAGAACTGTGCACCGTCGTTGGTCAGCCGCACCTTGCGCGTGGTGCGGTTGAGCAGGCGTACCCGCAGGCGGGTTTCCAGTTGCTGCACCAGTTGGGTGACGGTGGTGCGGCTCATGTCCAGGGTATCGGCAGCCTTGGTAAAACTGCCGACCTCCACCACCCGGGCGAAGGCGCGCATTGCGTCGAAACGGTCCATCGGCAGCCTCTATTGTTTGGGAATCACAAACAATGATAACCAGAGTTGCGCATTTATCGCGGGCTCGATGCTTCTTACAGTGGTCTCACCCCCAATTGATGGAGACTTTTCCCATGGCCCAACGAGACGTCGTATTCCCCGCCGGGCGCCAGGCGCTGTATGAACTTCACAATTATTCACCCGCCGTGCGCGCGAATGGTTTGCTATTTGTTTCAGGCCAAGTCGGCAGCCGTGAAGACGGCACGCCTGAACCGGGCCTGGAAAACCAGGTGCGTCGGGCATTCGCCAACCTCAATGCGATTCTCGAGGCGGCAGGTTGCACGTTTGCCGATGTGCAGGACGTAACGCTGTTCATCGTCGACCCCGACACACGCTTCCAGGCCATCTGGGATCTGGTGCGCGCCGAGTTCTGGGGGGCTGCGCCCTATCCTGCGACCACGGCTATCGGGGTTACCTGGCTGTCCGGGTTCGATTTCGAGATCAAGGTAGTCGCGCGGCTACCGGACTGAACCACAGCAGCCAAGCGCTGCCCGCCTGGGCAGCGCGCTGGTGCCTAACCTCATGCGCACGCTTCGTCCCACTCTCCCCGCATTATCCAAGACCGTCATATTCCCCTGTTCTAATAGCCCCCATGGCAATCCAATAGCATTGGACGGCCCAAGCCCTGACGAAATGCGCCTCGCGCCCTTTCGATCTGCGGCAACTGAAGGCACAATGCGTGTCCTTTTTTTGGCCGGCCTGGCCGGGGGCCTTTGAAATGATCAAGACGCCGTACTACCTCATCGACAAAACCAAGCTGCTGAGCAACATGGAGAAGATCGCCTACGTGCGCGAACACTCCGGCGCCAAGGCCCTGCTCGCCCTCAAGTGCTTCGCCACCTGGTCGGTGTTCGACCTGATGCAGCAATACATGGACGGCACCACGTCCTCCTCGCTGTTCGAGCTCAAGCTCGGTCGCCAGAAGTTCGCCGGCGAAACCCACGCCTACAGCGTGGCCTGGGCCGACGACGAGGTCGAGGAGATGCTGGAGAACTGCGACAAGATCATCTTCAACTCCATCGGCCAGCTGCAGCGCTTCGCCGAGCAGTCCCAGGGCAAGGTCCGTGGCCTGCGTGTCAACCCGCAAGTGAGCAGCTCCGACTACCTGCTGGCCGACCCCGCCCGTCCCTTCAGCCGCCTGGGCGAGTGGGACCCTGCGAAGATCGAACAGGTCATCGAGCAGATCTCCGGTTTCATGTTCCACAACAACTGCGAGAACGGCGACTTCGGCCTGTTCGACAAGATGCTCTCGCACATCGAGGAGCGCTTCGGCCACCTGCTGCACAAGGTCGAGTGGGTCAGCCTGGGTGGCGGCATCCACTTCACCGGCGAAGACTATGCCGTCGATGCGTTCTGCGCACGCCTGAAAGCCTTCTCGGAAAAATACGCCGTGCAGGTGTACCTGGAGCCCGGCGAAGCCGCCATCACCAACAGCGCCTCGCTGGAAGTGACCGTGCTCGACACCCTGTACAACGGCAAGCACCTGGCCGTGGTCGACAGCTCCATCGAAGCGCACCTGCTCGATTTGTTGATCTACCGCCTCAACGCCAAGATGGCGCCCAACGACGGCGAGCACACCTACATGGTCTGCGGCAAGTCGTGCCTGGCCGGCGACATCTTCGGCGAGTACCAATTCGATCGTCCGCTGGCCATCGGCGATCGCCTGTCGTTCATCGACACGGCTGGCTACACCATGGTCAAGAAAAACTGGTTCAACGGTCTGAAGATGCCGGCCATCGTGGTCAAGCAGCTCGACGGCAGTGTCGAGGTGGTGCGCGAGTTCGGTTTCGAAGACTACGTTTCCAGCCTGTCGTAAGACCGGCGTTCAGTAAGGAGCAAGGGATAAATTGAAGAAGAACGTTCTTATCATTGGTGCAGGAGGTGTCGCCAAGGTGGTGGCCCACAAGTGCGCGCAGCATAACGACGAACTCGGTCGTATTGCCATTGCGTCGCGGAACATCTCCAAATGCCAGGCCATCATCGACAGCGTCAAGGCCAAGGGTAGCCTCAAGGTACCCGCCGACATCCAGGCCTTCTCGCTCAATGCCCTCGATGTCGAGGCAACCAAGGCGCTGATCCGCGAGACCGAATCGCAGATCGTCATCAACGTCGGTTCCGCCTTCCTCAACATGTCGGTGCTGCGTGCCTGCATCGATACCGGTGTCGCCTACCTGGACACCGCCATCCACGAAGAGCCGGGCAAGATCTGCGAAACCCCGCCGTGGTACGGCAACTACGAGTGGAAACACCTCGAAGAGTGCCAACAGAAGAACATCACCGCCATTCTTGGTGTCGGTTTCGACCCGGGTGTGGTGAACAGCTACGCTAAACTCGCGCAGCAACAGTATTTCGATCGCATTGACTCGATCGACATCCTCGACGTCAATGCCGGTTCCCATGGCAAGTACTTCGCCACCAACTTCGACCCGGAAATCAACTTCCGTGAGTTCACCGGTCAAGTCTGGAGCTGGCAGAACAGCCAATGGACCAGCAACACCATGTTCGAGGTCAAGCGCACCGACGACCTGCCGGTGGTGGGTTCGCAGAACCTGTACCTGACCGGACACGACGAAGTGCACTCGATCTCGAAGAACCTGAACGTGCCGAACGTGCGTTTCTGGATGAGCTTCGGCGAGCACTACATCAACGTGTTCACGGTGCTGAAGAACCTCGGCCTGCTCTCCGAGCAGCCGGTGCGCACCGCCGAAGGCCTGGAAGTGGTACCGCTGAAAGTGGTCAAGGCCGTACTGCCCGACCCGGCCTCCCTGGCCCCGGGCTACACCGGCAAGACCTGCATCGGCGACCTGGTCAAGGGCACCAAGGATGGCCAGCCACGGGAAGTGTTCATCTACAACGTGGCCGACCATGAAGAGGCCTACGCCGAGACCGACAGCCAAGGCATCTCCTACACCGCGGGCGTACCGCCGGTAGCCGCCGCGCTGCTGGTCGCCCGTGGCGAGTGGGACGCTGGCCGCATGGTCAACGTCGAGGAACTGCCGGCCGAGCCGTTCCTCAAGGCCCTGGACGTGATGGGCCTGCCGACCCGCGTCAAGGATGAGAAAGGCGACCGTCCGTGGGACGCTGAAGCCTGATTCATCCCCGTATCGGCCCCGCGATGGGGCCGATACTTCTCCTGCCTTTCCCTCACTGCCCCTCTTTCACCCGACTGTCCAATCGTTCTACCAGCGCCTCGGCCAACGCCTTGTCCGAGAATGGGTTCTGCCCGGTGATCAGCTCGCGATCGACCACCACGTTCGGCATCCACGCTTTCGCATAGCTCATTGCACCACCCGCGCTAGCCATGGCTTTCGCGGGGTAGAACAGCAAGCGCTCATCCTTCAACGAACCTTCGAACACCTGCTCTTCCGGGTCGGAGAAGATGGTCATGCGGTACCCCTGGTACACCCAGTTGCTGGCTGCCGGGGTTTCGCCCCGGGCCAAGGCCGCCTGGTAGGCGCCCGGGTCTTTTTGCGCTGAGAGCAAGGCGATGGGGCCGTGGCAGATCGCGGCAGTCGGTTTGCCTGCCTGGTTGAAATGCCGCAACAGCGTGCCGACATCGGGGTTGTTGGCCAGGTCGATCAGTGGCGCATGGCCGCCAGGGATGAACAGGCCCGCGTAGCGGTCCAGGTCACCGGCCAGCACCTCTTTCACCGAAAGGGTGTCATCAATGCCCGGCAGGCCTTTTACCAGCTTCTGGATACGCTGCATCTCCTGAGAGTCGCCTGCGAAGTACTGCGGGTCGACCGAGCGCGCATCAACCGTCGGCGCATTGCCCTTGGGGGTTACCAGCACCAGCGTGTAACCGGCCTTGAGCAGACGATCGGCGGGTACACCGAACTCGTTGAGGTAATAGCCGGTGGCGTACTGCTTGCCATCTTGCAGCGGCAGCTGGTTTTCGCTGGACAGCAGTACCAGCACTTCGCCTTTGGACGCCGCGCTGGCGGCACCGCCGAGCAGCACGCCAGCCAGCGCCAAGGCTATGGGGGTGATCTTGTGCATGAAAGGGTTCCAGATCAGTTGAAAGGGGCAAGGTCAAGAGGGTGGGCGATGTGCACCTGGGTCGGCGCCGCCAGCCACTCGCTGGTGGCGGCGCGGTAGGCTTGGTAGTGCGGGCTCTGGCGATGAGCCTCGACGGCGGCGGCATCGACATAGAGTTCGAATAGCTCGAATGCCAGCACCTCGCCTTCACGCAGGAACAGGTCGTAGCGCAGGTTGCCGGGCTCGGCACGGGTATGGCGGACCATTTCGCGCAGGGCCTTTTCCACCGCGTCGCGGTGCTCTGGGCGAGGTTGGATGGTGGCGAAGAGAGTGACGGGCATTGCAGGCCTCCGATGGCGCTTGCGATTGAAGTGCCGCCATCCTAGCCAGTGCGCTAGCATTCGATAATTCGAAAGCCGTTATTTCTGCGATCCAAAAAATGAATATCGCCAATAAAGACATCAACCTATTGCTGGTTTTCCAGGTGCTCTACCAGGAACGCAACGCCACCCTGGCCGCCGAGCGCATGGCGCTCAGCCAACCGGCCCTCAGCCACAAGCTGAACAAGCTTCGCCACCAGTTCGGCGACCCACTGTTCGTTCGCGCACCACGCGGTCTTACCCCTACGCCACGTGCCCACGAACTGGCTCCCGAAGTACAACGGCTGGTGGAGGATCTGGAGGCCTTCTTCGAACGTTGCGACGGCCAGGATTTCCTCTCCCGCCCTGCCCGCCTACACCTGTACAGCACCGACTATCTGGAGCAGACCCTACTACCCGAGCTGCTGCCAATCTTGCGCAGCCATGCACCGAACCTGACGCTCATTACCCACAACACCCGAGGCCAACTACCGCGCGAAGCCCTGGAGAAAGGCACTTGCGACCTGGCCATCGCAGGGTTCTACACCGACCTGCCCGACACATTCCACCAGCAACGCCTGCTCAGCGAAGACTTCGTGGTGCTGGGCTCGCGTGGTAACCCGAAGTTGGCCGCAGGCCTGAACCTGGAGAGTTTCCTGGCCTGTGAGCACCTGCTTACTACCCTCACCGGCGACCTCGACGGGCTGGTGGACCGCGCCTTGCGTAATCTGGGCCATAGCCGCCGAGTAACCGCTGGGCTGTCGAGCTTTCTGGCGCCAACTCGTCTGGTCCGGGGGACCGACCTGCTGCTGACCTGCCTGCGTTCAGTGGCTGAAGAGGCAGTGCTTCGCGACGACGACCTGTGCCTATACCCGCTGCCACTGGCCTTGCCGCGGGTAGAGGTAATGCAGATCTGGCACGAGCGCACCCATGCCGACCCGCTGCGGCGCTGGTTCAGGCAGCAGCTGTGGGATGTAGCGGCGAAGTGGCGGAAATAGAAATAAACCAACATCGAGCAGCCACTTGCAAATAGGCCAATGCCGGAATACTGTATGAACAACCAGTATTTCAGAGCATTTCCTATGCAACTCATCGCCAAGCTCGGCATCCTCGCCGACGCCGCCAAGTACGACGCCTCGTGCGCCAGCAGTGGCGCGCCCAAGCGCAGCTCTCGTGGCCGGGACGGGCTTGGCGCTACCGATGGCATGGGCATCTGCCACAGCTTCACCCCTGACGGGCGCTGCGTGTCGCTGCTCAAGGTGCTGCTCACCAACTTCTGCCTGTACGACTGCCAATACTGCGTCAACCGCCGCTCCAGCAATGTACCGCGGGCACGCTTCAGCCCCGAGGAAGTGGTGCGCCTGACCCTCGACTTCTACCGGCGCAACTGCATCAGCGGCTTGTTTCTGAGCTCAGGCATCATCCGCTCGGCCGACTACACCATGGAGCAGTTGATTCGCGTGGCGCGGCTGCTGCGAGAGGAGCATGGCTTCCGTGGCTATATCCACCTCAAGACCATCCCCGACGCCGACCCGCTGCTGATCGAGGAAGCCGGGCGCCTGGCCGACCGCCTGAGCGTCAATGTCGAGCTACCGACCGACGCCAGCCTTAAACGCCTGGCCCCGGAAAAACACGCTCACACCATCCGCCAGGCCATGGGGGTGATCCACCAGGGCCAGCAGGCCGTGGCTGGCGAGCCACGCGCGCCGCGCTTCACCCCAGCCGGGCAAAGCACCCAGGTGATCGTCGGCGCCGACACCACCGACGACCGCACCTTGCTGCGCAATGCCGAATCTCTGTACCAGGGTTATGGTCTCAAGCGCGTCTACTATTCGGCCTTCAGCCCCATCCCCGACAGCCCGAACAGCGTGCCCCTGGCAGCCCCGCCGCTGCTGCGCGAGCACCGCCTGTACCAGGCCGACTTCCTCATGCGCGGCTATGGCTACAAGGCCGGCGAACTGCTCGCCCAGGCCGGTAACCTGGCGCTGGACATCGACCCGAAGCTGGCCTGGGCACTGGCCAACCGCGAGGTGTTCCCGTTGGATGTAAACCGCGCAGAACCCGCCTTGCTCGCGCGCATTCCCGGCATTGGCATACGCAGCGTGCAGCGCCTGGTAGCGCTGCGCCGCGAACGACGGGTGCGCTATGACGACCTGATCCAGCTGCGCTGCGTGCTGGAAAAAGCCCGCCCGTTCATCGTCACCAGCGACTACCGCCCCGCCCAGGCGGAACTGCGCAGCGGCTTGTTGCGTGAGCGCCTGCGCGAGCCACAGGCACCGCAACAGATGGGGTTGTGGGGGTGATCGCGCTCGACTGCGACGACCTGTTCAGCACCTGGCGTGACCAGGCGCGGGTGCTGCTGGGGCATGGCATCGACCCTGCCGACGTCACCTGGAACCAGGGTCCGACCAATGACCTGCTCGCAGCCCCTTTGCCATTGCCGCAAGGGCCGGGCCCCTTTCGTGCCAAGGTACCTGCGACCCTGTTGGGGCAGTTGGAACAGGCCGCCCGCTACCGTGGCGAACAACGTTGGAACCTGTTGTATGAAGTGTTGTGGCGCGTTGCCCACGGCGACCGCACCGCCATGCTTGCCGGTGACCGCCTGGGCAGCGAGTTGCAACGACGCATCAAGCAGGTCGGGCGCGAAGCACACCACCTGCATGCCTTCGTACGCTTCGTGCCACTACCGGAACCCCTGGCCCAGCGCCTGCAACTGGAGATGGTGGCCTTCCACGAGCCTGCCCACGACATTCTCGAAAGTGCCAGCGGCCACTTCGCCGAGCGCCTCGGGCGCCTGCGCTGGCTGATTGCGACACCCCAGGACGGCATCCGCTATGACGGCCAGACGCTGGACTACCGCCGCCACTGCCCCGAAGACTGGCGTCAATGGGCGCAGCACGCCGAAGACCCCGGCGCCGACCTGTGGCGCGCCTACTACCGCTCCACCTTCAACCCGGCCCGGCTCAACCCCGACGCCCTGCGCCTGCACATGCCTGGACGCTTCTGGCGGCACCTGCCGGAAGGTATGCTGATTCCCCAGCTCGAAGGCCTGGCGCGTCAGGGCAAGCAGCGCGATGGGCAAGCGCTGGAGGTGGGCTTGCAGCGAGGCAAGCAGGTGATTGGCAAGCCTGCGCGCCAGCTCTGAAGCAAACCTTGCCAAGGGTCCCACACCCGCGGTCACAAAAGCAGCTCGACCCAAGTTATCTTCATCCGCGAAACGCCGCCTCGATCGCCGCAATGTCGATCTTGTCCATCTGCATCATCGCCTCGAACGCCCGCTTGGCCGCGGCGCGGTCGGGGCTGGCGATGGCTTCGGTGAGCACCCTCGGAGTGATCTGCCAGGACACCCCCCATTTGTCGCGGCACCAGCCACATACACTGGCTTCCCCGCCATTGTCGATGATCGCCCGCCAGTAGCGGTCGGTCTCGGCTTGGTCATCGGTTGCCACCTGGAAGGAAAACGCCTCGCTGTGTTTGAACATCGGCCCGCCATTGAGGCCCAGGCAAGGAATACCCATTACGGTGAACTGCACGGTAATGACATCGCCGGCCTTGCCCGAGGGGTAATCGCCCGGTGCCAGATGCACTGCCGTTACCGCGCTGTCGGGAAAGGTCCGGGCATAGAACTCGGCCGCCTCCTGCGCGTCGCCGTCGAACCATAGGCAAATGGCGTTTTTGGGGGTCATGGCAGTGCTCCAAGGTATGGGCATGGACCCTGAAGTCTAGCGGCCAGGGCGCATCAAGCCCCGGCGCAGTGATGTGCGGTCAATGCTGCTCGCTGAACGCCAAGTAGTAGCCGTTGCAGTCGCGCACACCAAACTCCCTGGAGCCGTAGGGCATGTCCTGCAACGGCCAGGCAAGGGTTGTCCGGCCCTTTACCTGCTCGTGGTAGCGGTCGAGGTCAGTGATGCTCAAGTAGAAAGTGCCTGAACATCCAGGCTCGCTACCCCAGAGATCATCTTTAGTGAACACCAGCTGGGAGCCCTGCAGGCTTACAGTGAGGGTGGCTTGCGCCGAGTCGGACACGTTGAAGCCAAGGGCTTCATACCAGGCGCGGGTCTGCTGTAGGTCACGGCAACGCAACAGTGCACTCAAGGGCATGACAACCTCCGGCTTGGGGGCCACTTGGAGGCTCGATGATCCCTTGTAAGCGCCTCGACCAGCAAGCTCGGCTGTATGGTGGGTTTGCCCATGATCTGTATCTCATGCCTAGCCGCCGCAAGCATTAGCATCGAGCTTTCCCCAGCCGGTATCGCACATGAACACTTGCCTCGACCTCCCTGGTCTTACCCTACGCAGGCTGACAGCCGACGACCTCGACATGATTTGCCGTCATCGCCACGCCATGTTCCTCGAAGCAGGCGGCGATGCCGCTCAGTTGCACACCATGAGCGAACATTTTCGCCCCTGGTTGCGCCCACGCCTGGACGATGGTCGCTACTACGGCTTCGCCCTGCTCGACGCCGACCAGCCAATTGCCGCGATCGGCCTGATGAGCCTCGACTGGCCGCCCCACCCGGCACACCCAAAGGATGAGGCACGCGGCTATGTACTGAACGTCTACGTCGAACCCAGCCACCGTCGCCGTGGCCTGGCCTCGGCGCTGATGAAGCTGGCCGAAACCGAGTTCACCCAGCGCGGGCTGAGCTTTGCCGTGCTACATGCAACCGACATCGGCAGACCGGTATATGAGGCGCTGGGCTGGGGCGCGACAGCGGAAATGGCCAAGCGCATTTGAGCCATTGCGCTACAGACTTTCAGCAACAGGCAAAAAAATGTAACAGCCTGCCGCTCGCGAGGTCCTACCCATGAACTAGTCTGAAACCCAGTGATGCCGGGCCCCTCTGACGGATTTCCCGCCATGTCGGAATCACTGTTGCCTTGCGCAACGTCGACAATCAAGGAGGGGCTCATGACAGCTCTGCATACATTCCTCACCACACCTTTGCTCGGTACCAGCACCTGGCTGTGGCTGGTGTTCGTCACCATCGTCGTCGGCCTGCTGGTCCTGGACCTGGGCGTACTGCACCGCGAAGACCGCGAAATCGAAATGCGCGAGAGCCTGCTGTTGTACTCGGGCTACTTCAGCGTCGGCGTGTTGTTCGGCGTGTGGGTGTGGTACGAACTGGGCAGCCAGTCGGCGCTGGAGTTCTACACCGGGTTCCTGGTCGAGCAGTCGCTGTCGATGGACAACGTATTCGTCATGGCAATGATCTTCAGCTTCTTCGCCATCCCTCGCCGTTACCAGCACCGGGTGCTGTTCTGGGGCATCCTCGGCGTGGTGGTCCTGCGTGCGATCATGATCGGCGTGGGCGCGGCACTGGTGCAGAACTTCGAGTGGGTGTTGTACATCTTCGGCGCGTTCCTACTGTTCACCGGGGTGAAGATGGCGTTGTCCAAGGAGGACAGCCACCCCGACCTTGCCAACAACCCGGTACTGCGCTTCGTGCGCCGGCACATGCGCGTCACCGATCAAATCCACGGCAAGCACTTCTTCGTGCAGCTCACGCCGCCCGGACAAACCAAGGCACTGCGCTATGCCACGCCGTTGTTCCTCGCCTTGGTACTGATCGAGCTGGCCGACCTGGTATTCGCCGTCGACAGCGTGCCGGCGATCTTCGCCATCACCCAGGACCCGTTCATCGTCTACACCTCGAACATCTTCGCCATCCTCGGCCTGCGCTCGCTGTACTTCGCCCTGGCGGCGCTGATGCACCGCTTCGTCTACCTCAAGTACGCCCTGGCACTGGTGCTGATCTTCATCGGCTGCAAGATCTTCTACCACGGGTTGGTCGGCAAGGTGCCCGCGCTGCTGTCGCTGGGGGTGACCTTCGGGCTGCTATTCGGTGGCGTGGTGCTCTCGCTGTTCAAGACTCGCCGCGACCCTGTTCCACCAGAGGGGGTCGTCGAGGGCACGACAATGGATGAGCGTCCACCGGCTCAGGTCGATGGCAAGAAAGCCCCCGGGGTGACCGAAACCGGCGGGTAACCAAACATGAAAAGACCCGCCTAGGCGGGTCTTTTCATTGGCTTGATGGTGCGTCAGGAGTGCCCGCTACGCAACATCTCCTTGGGTACGTACTTGCCAATCTCATACTTGCCAATCGCTGCCCGGTGCACTTCATCCGGCCCATCGGCCAGGCGCAAGGTGCGCTGCATGGCATACATGTAGGCCAACGGGAAATCCCCACTCACCCCTGCCCCGCCATGCATCTGGATCGCCCGGTCGATCACCTGCAACGCCACGTTCGGTGCCACCACCTTGATCTGCGCGATCTCGCTGCGGGCCACCTTGTTGCCGACGGTGTCCATCATGTACGCCGCCTTCAGGGTCAGCAGCCGGGCCATGTCGATCTCCATGCGCGAGTCGGCGATCTTGTCGACGTTGCCGCCCAGGCGCGCCAAGGGCCGACCGAACGCGGTACGACTGACCGCACGCTTGCACATCAGCTCAAGGGCCCGTTCGGCCATGCCGACCGAGCGCATGCAATGGTGGATACGGCCTGGGCCAAGACGCCCCTGGGCGATCTCGAAGCCGCGGCCTTCGCCCAGCAGCACATTCTCGTAGGGCACGCGCACATTCTCGAACAGCACCTCGGCGTGGCCATGGGGCGCGTCGTCGTAGCCGAATACCGGCAGCGGGCGGACGATCTTCACACCCGGCGTGTCAGTGGGCACCAGGATCATCGAATGCTGCTGGTGACGCGGGCCATCCGGGTCGGACAAGCCCATGAAGATCATCACCTTGCAACGCGGGTCGCACGCGCCGGAGGTCCACCACTTGCGGCCGTTGATTACCCACTGGTCACCCTCGCGCACGGCGGTGGCGGCCATGTTGGTGGCATCGGACGAGGCCACGTCCGGCTCGGTCATGGCGAACGCCGAGCGAATCTCGCCACGCAGCAAGGGCTCCAGCCACTGCTGCTTCTGCGCCTCGCTGCCGTAGCGCACCAGCACTTCCATGTTGCCGGTGTCCGGCGCCGAGCAGTTGAACGGCTCCGGGCCCAGCAGCGAGCGGCCCATGATCTCGGCCAACGGCGCGTACTCCATGTTGGTCAGGCCCGCACCATACTCGGACTCGGGCAGGAACAGGTTCCATAGCCCCTCGGCGCGGGCCTTGGCCTTGAGCTCCTCCATGATCGCGGTGGGTTGCCAGCGGTCGCCCTCGGCGACCTGGCGCTCGAACACCGGTTCTGCGGGGTACACATGGGCATCCATGAACGCGGTGACGCGCTCGCGAAGAGCCTGGACCTTGGGCGTATAGGCGAAATCCATCGGGGCTACCTTCAAGGAATGAAGAACATGGGGCAGAGCCTAGAGCAGCACAGGCCAATCCACCTAGTCTATTTTCGGCGTGTATTAACATTCATAACCGATATATGATCGGCCGATAATACTCACAATGAGCGGCACCCCATGAACCTCAGCAAGGTCGACCTCAACCTGTTCATCGTCTTCGACGCCATCTATACCGAAGCCAACCTGACCCGCGCCGGGCAGATCGTCGGCATTACCCAGCCGGCAGTGTCCAACGCCCTGTCGCGCCTGCGCGAGACCTTCAACGACCCGCTGTTCGTACGTACCGCCCAGGGCATGGTGCCCACGCCCATGGCGCAGAACATCATCGGCCCAGTGCGCAATGCCCTGGCCCTGCTGCGCATCTCGGTGCAGGAAAGCCGCATCTTCAACCCCCAGCAAGCCAACAAGACCTTCCGCATCAGCATGACCGACCTCACCGAGGCGGTGGTGCTGCCGCTGCTGTTCCAGCGCCTGCGTCGCCTGGCGCCGGGCGTGGTAATCGAAAGCTTTTTGTGCAAGCGCCGCGAGACCACCAAGGAACTGGCCGCCGGGCGCCTGGACTTCGCCGTCGACGCACCGCTGAACACCGACCCGCAGGTGCGCCACGTCAAGCTGATGCAGGACCGCTACGTCTGCGCCCTGCGCCAGGGCCACCCGCTGGGCGAGGCCAAGCTGACCCTGGACGCCTACCTGGGCATGACCCACATCCATATTTCCAGCCGCCGCAACGGCCTGGGCTATGTGGACCTGGCCCTGGGCAAGATGGGCGTGCAACGCAAGATCGCCCTGCGCTCGCAGCATTACCTGATGGCCTCCCAGGTGCTGCAACAGACCGACATGGTGATGACCGTGCCCGAGCGCTTCGCCCGTCGCCACCAACTGCGTTACCAGCCCTTGCCGGTCGAGGTGCCCGCCCTGGAAACCCATTTGTATTGGCATGAAAGCACCGACCAGGACCCGGCCAACCGCTGGATGCGCGAGCAGATCATCGAGTTGTGCCAGCAGGTGGTGGCGCAGGATGAGCGCGAGGGGGCGCTGGAGGTTGGCTGAATCCATCCAGAGGGAATGAAGATAAATAAATCCTACAAAGAAAATCGAATGTAGGATTTATTTCTATCGATAGGACCATTCCGTATAAAAATAGAAAAAACCTCTCCCCGTGCGCCCGTTACTCTTTTCCTCATTCCCCTGCCCTCTCCCTCGCACGGATTCGCTCCATGGCCCAAGCACCGCTGTACCTCGACTACGCCGCTACCACTCCGGTCGATGACCGGGTCATCGAAAGCATGCTCGCCTGCATGGGCCGCCATAGCCACTTCGGCAACCCCGCCTCGAGCGGTCATGCCTTCGGCCAGGCCGCCCGCGAGCTGGTCGAACAGGCCCGCCAGCAGGTCGCTACCCAGGTCGGCGCCGCGCCGCACGACCTGGTATGGACCTCCGGTGCAACCGAATCCAATAACCTTGCGCTCAAGGGTGTCGCCCAAGGCATCGGCCAGCCCGGGCACCTGGTCACCAGTGCGCTGGAGCACAAGGCCGTGCTCGATACCGTGGCCGAACTGGAGCGTCAAGGCTGGGCCGTCACCCGCCTGGCACCGGATGCCCAAGGCCTGATCCAGCCAGAAGCCGTGCAAGCAGCGCTGCGCGAAGACACCCGGTTGGTATCGCTGATGGCGGTAAACAACGAGCTAGGCACCGTCACCGACTTCGCCCGCATCGGCCTGCTGGTGCGGGCACATGGCGCGCTGCTGCATGTCGATGCTGCGCAGGCCGTCGGCAAGGTAAAGATCGAGTTGGGCCAACAGGCCGTCGACTTGATGTCGTTCTCCGCGCACAAGGCCTATGGCCCCAAGGGCATCGGCGCGCTGTATGTCGGTCCACGCGCCCGTAGCGTGCTGCGCTCGCAGATGCACGGTGGCGGTCATGAAGGTGGTTTGCGCTCAGGCACCCTGGCCACCCACCAGATCGTCGGCATGGGCAGTGCCTTCGCGCTTGCCGGCACACCGGGTGACAGCGAGTACCTGCGCATCCAGGCACTCGCCCTGCGCCTGCGCCAAGGCTTGCTGGCGATTGCTGGCGTAAGCCTGAATGGCTGCGCCGAACAACGCATTCCCCATACCCTGAACCTGCACATCGATGCCCAGGGTTTCAACAGCGCAGCATTGGCCAGCGAACTGGCGCTGTCCACCACCTCGGCCTGCAACTCGGCGAGCAACGCTGCCTCCCACGTGCTGCTGGCCCTTGGCCTGGACGAACGCCAGGCGCGCAACAGCGTGCGTATCAGCCTGGGTCGCTATAGCGATGAGGCTCAGGTCGATAAGGCCATTGCTGTGTTCCAAAGCGTGGTGCAAACGGCTTCAGCGGCGCTCTGGTGACGCACACGAAAAAGGGGCCGCATTGCGGCCCCTGTCAATTCAAGCGGGACAGTCTCAACTGGCCGTCGCCAACCGCGACACTGGCGCCGCCTTCGCCCGCGTACGCTCATGCTCGTACAACGACGCCGCAATCTCATCCGCACGAATCGGCAGAATCGACAGCAAGGTATCGCTCAAGCCATGGCTGGCCTGGCTGAAGCCCTGCATGTACAGCCCGGCCTTGCAGCGCTCGTCGGTCAGCAGGCGGTAGTCGCGGTCCACCTCGAAGTCCTGCAAATATTCCTGCACCGGCGCCAGCAGCTCACGGTGCGATTGGCGCTCGTAACCGGTCGCCAGCACCACCGCGTCGTAACCCAGCACACGCGCCTCGCCGCTGGCGGTGTGACGCATGCTCAGTTGCACGCCTTGGGCGGTGGCGGTGGCCTGTTCGACATTGACCAGGGTGTGGAAGGCATGCCGGGCCACGCCGGAAACCTTCTGGCGGTAGAAGATGCCGTAGATGCGCTCGATCAGGTCCAGGTCCACCACCGAGTAGTTGGTGTTGTGGTACTCGTTGACCAAGCGCTCGCGCTCGCCCACCGGCTGCTGGAACACAAGGTCGGTGAACTCGGGTGAGAACACTTCGTTGACGAACGGGCTGTCATCGGCCGGCTTCAATGCCGAGCCGCGAATGATCCAGTCGACCTGCACCGACGGGTAGCTGTCGTTGAGGTCGATGAACGCCTCGGCCGCACTCTGCCCACCACCGATAATCGCGATGCGCATTGGCTTGCCGTCGACACACGGCTGCTTGGCCATGCGCGCCAGATACTGGGAATGATGGAACACCCGCGCATCGCCCTTGAGGCCCGCGAACGTCGCCGGAATGCGCGGCGTGCCACCGGGGCTGACCACCACCGAGCGGCTGGTGCGAGCGAACTCCACGCCCTGGGCATCGCGGGAAATCACCCGCAACGCCTCCACCTGCTGGTTCACCAGCACCGGTTCCACCCGCAGCACCTCCTCGCCGTAGCGGCTCTGGCCCTGGAAGTGCGAGGCCACCCAGCGCAGGTAGTCGTTGAACTCCATGCGGCACGGGTAGAAGGTGCCCAGGTTGATGAAGTCCACCAGGCGGCCATGCTGCTTGAGGTAGTTGACGAACGAATAGGGGCTGGTGGGGTTGCGCAGGGTCACCAGGTCCTTGAGAAAGGAAATCTGCAGCTCACTCTGGGTCACCAGGGTATTGCCGTGCCAGCGGTAGTCGGCCTGCTTGTCGATGAACAGCGCATCCAGCGCCCCTTGCGCCTGGCCACGCTCTTGCAGGGCGATGGCCAGTGCCAGGTTCGACGGGCCGAAGCCGATACCGATCAGGTCGTGAACGACCGTCGATGCAAGTGCCTGCGTCATATCCAGTGTCCTCTAGATAAGCCCCGATGCGGGGAAGAAGAAAATGACCCTGTGGCCATTGGCGAGGCAGCAGGTCGTCTGTTGACTTGAACGAGGACAATGAACGGAAATTTAACCCGGTTTCATCCAGCCCACCGCCCCCGTGCGCACCAACTGCCCCGCTAAATTTCAGGGCCCGCCGCTCGTTCCCCCCAGACAGCAGCGAACCCAGAGATGGCAATGACACGACCACGTTGGAACAAGACCCTGCGTTTCGGCCTGCCGGTGCTGCTGGCACTCGGCGCAGGCGCCAGCGCACTGGCCTGGAACGCGTTCTACCGCGACAACCCCGGCTACAGCTTCGCGGTGATCCGCCAGGCCAACGACCTGCAGGCGCACCTGCTGACCTTCGATGGCCATATCAGCATCCCGCCCACCCTGGGTAGCACTGACAACCCCTTCGCCGGTGACAGCCACGGCCAGTTCGACCTGCCCAAGTTGCAGCGCGGCGGCCTGAGCGGCGCAGCCCTGAGCGTGTTCGGCTGGCCGCCGATCTGGGAAGGTGAAGGCGCGCCCCACCGCCCCACCGCCGACTTCGTCGAGCAGGCCCGCCAGCAGCAGGAAACTCGCTACCGGGTGATCACCGACATCGTCCGCGACCACCCCGACCGCGCGGCCATTGCCTACAGCCCAGAAGACATGCGGCGCCTGCAAGGCGAAGGCAAGTTCGCGATCTTCATCAGCCTGCTCAACGCCTACCCGCTAGGTACCGACCTCGACCAGCTCGACCTGTGGGCCGCCCGTGGCATGCGCATGTTCGGCTTCAACTACGTGGGCAACAACGCCTGGGCCGACTCCTCGCGCCCCATGCCGTTCTTCCACGACCGCGCCGATGCCCTTGGCGGCTTGTCGCCCCTGGGCCGCGACGCCGTGCGCCGACTCAACGCACTAGGCGTGATCATCGACGTGTCGCAGATGTCCGACCTAGCCCTGCAGCAAGTGGCCGAGCTCAGCCGCGCGCCGCTGGTGGCCTCGCACTCCGGCCCCCGGGCGCTGGTAGACATTCCACGCAACCTCAGCGACGACGGCATGCGCCTGATCGCAAAAAGCGGCGGCGTGGTGATGATTCCTGCCTATGGCGACTACCTGCGCCCCATCAGCCAGGCCACCCGCGACCGGCTCGAAGCCCTGCGCCAGCGTTTCGAGCTGCCGCCGCTACCCAACCAGGCCTGGGCACTGATGCCAGGCGACCCGGTCATTTCAAGCTGGCCCGAGCAGCGCTTCGGCGAGTACGCAACGGCCCTCTACGACATCCTCGCCGAAGAGCCCAAGGCCACCTTGCAGGACTTGGGCAACGCCATCGACCACGCCGTCAAGACCGCCGGCATCGACCACGTCGGTATCAGCTCCGACTTCAACGACGGCGGCGGCCTACACGGTTTCGAAGACGTCAGCCAAGTGCGCAACGTCAGCGCCGAACTGCTGGCCCGTGGTTATTCCGAAGCCGATATCGCCAAGCTCTGGGGAGGCAACTTCCTAAGAGCCTGGGCCCAGGTGCGGCAATCCTCACAAACCCTTGGCGCGCGCTGATGCCGCCCTTCGTCGAAGCCTACCCATGACCGACCGCAGAACCTTCCTGAAACAGGCCGGCGTGCTCGCCGCCGCCCTGCCATTGACCGGCCAGCTGGGCGAGGCGTTGGCCAGCACGCCCGCACCTGCCGGGGGCAACAAGTGGCAGCAGCTGCGCCAGCTGTTCGACCAGGATCCGGCCTATATCCACTTCGCCAACTTCCTGGTCACCTCGCACCCACGCCCGGTCACCGAGGCCATCGCCCGCTACCGCGCCCACCTGGACCGCAACCCGGGCCTGGCCATGGACTGGGACCGCGAGGAAACCTGGCAGAACGAAGCCCGCGTACGCGAGTGGGCCGGGCGCTACCTGAACGCCCGCCCGGCGCAGATCGCCCTGACCGGCAGCACCACCGAAGGCTTGTCGCTGATCTTCGGCGGCATCAAGGTGCGTCCCGACCAGGAAATTCTCATCACTCGGCACGAGCACTACTCCACCCACCACGTGCTGAATTTCCGCGCCGAGCGCGAAGGCACACAAGTGCGCCGCATCGAGCTGTTCAAGGCGCCACACAGCGTGTCCAAGGATGAAATTCTCGGCAATATCGCCGCCAGCATTCGCGACAACACCCGAGTGCTCGGCATGACCTGGGTGCATTCGGGCAGCGGCGTGAAGCTGCCAGTCGGCGAGATCGGCCAGCTGGTGGCCGAGCGCAACCGCAACCGCGACGAAAAGGACCGCATTCTCTACATCGTCGATGGCGTGCACGGCTTTGGCGTGGAGAACCTCGACTTCCCGTCCATGCACTGCGACTACTTCATCGCCGGCACCCACAAATGGCTGTTCGGCCCGCGCGGCACCGGCATCGTCTGCGCCCGCTCCGAGCAGCTCACCGACATCAACCCACTGGTGCCGACCTTCTCCCAGGACACCGACTTCGCCACCAGCCTGTCGCCGGGCGGCTACCACGCCTTCGAGCACCGCTGGGCGCTGGACGAGGCATTCAAGCTGCACCTGGGATTGGGCAAGGCCGATGTGCAGGCGCGTATCCACCAGCTCAATGCTGTGCTGCGCCAACGCTTGCAGGCGCTGCCCGGCATCGAGCTGGTCACCCCGACCGCGCCCGAGCTGTCGTCGGGTTTCAGCTTCTTCCGGGTCAAGGGCCGCGAGGCCGACAAGGTCGCCGCGCAGCTGTTGCAGCAGCGCGTGGTGCTGGATGCGGTCAACCGCGACGTCGGCCCAGTGGTGCGCGTCGCCCCCGGCCTGCTCAACGACGAAGCCGAGATCGACCGCTTCATGGCTCTGCTGGCCAAGGCCGTATAGCACCCCCTTTTTCATCTTCTGGAACCGAGAGACACATGACCATCCGCACCCCCATCACTGGCGTCGCCCTCGGCGCACTGCTCTGCACCCTGGCCCCCGCCGCCCTGGCGGCAACCCCGAAGGCCGGCGAAGTGTTCACCGACTGCAAGCCCGGCTGCCCGGAAATGGTGGTGCTGCCCGCCGGCACCTTCACCATGGGCACCCCCGAGGACGAGCAAGGCCGCGAGGAAGACGAAGGCCCGCAGCACCCGGTGACCTTCGCCAAGCCGTTTGCCGTCAGCCGCTTCCAGGTACTCAACGGCGAGTGGCAGGCCTACCTGAAGGACACTGGTTTCCAGATGCCCAGCGGCGACGACCGCCCGGGCCGCGAGTGCATCGCCGGCGTGCCGCGCTACAGCGAAACCAAGGAATACAAGAGCCGCGATGCGGCGCGCTACCCGGCGGTGTGCATGAACTTCCACGAGGCCGAGGCCTATGCCGCGTGGCTGTCGAAGAAGACCGGCAAGCACTATCGCCTGCTCAGCGAAGCCGAACGCGAATACGCCGCGCGCGGCGGCAGTACCGGCCCGCAGCCGTTCCCACGGGACGAAGGCAAGGCCTACAGCATTGCCCAGCACGCCAACACCTATGGGCCGGAGGACGGCTTCAGCTACATCGCCCCGGCAGGCAGCTATGCGCCCAATGCGTTCGGCATCTATGACGCCCATGGCAACGTCTACGAATGGACCGCCGACTGCCAGAACGACAGCTACGTGGGTGCACCCAGCGATGGCAGCGCGTGGAAGGCGGGCGACTGCGTGGTGCGGATGATCCGCGGCAACGACTGGACCGAGGCGCCGATCTTCTCGCGCTCGGGCAACCGCAACTACCGCAACCCCGAGCGCCGTGGCGACTGGCTTGGGTTCCGGGTGGCGCGCGAGTTGTGACTGCCTGACTGCGCCGGATGGCACGGGCTGCGCCCGCGATCACCGGCACAGCCGGTGCCAGGCCCCGCTAAATCCCGCCCCCGCCAACTCGTCTCCCCTCACACGTCCAGCCGAAAAAAATCGGCCTTCAAACCCGTTGCGAACGAGGTAGTTCCATGACCGCAGCATCGCGCAGCGCCACCGGCGAACTCTTGAGCCTGCTCAAGCCGTATCGCCTGCTGGTGGCCTCCTCCATCGTCCTCGGCATCCTCGGCGGCCTGGCCGTCACCGCCCTGCTGGCCACCGTCAACCAAGGCCTGCACAACGGCGACGGCCTGGGCCAGGGCGTGGTGCTGGCTTTCGTCGGCCTGTGCGTGCTGGCACTGCTCAGCAGCATCGCCGCCGACATCGGCACCAACTACGTCGGCCAGCACGTGATCGCCCGCCTGCGCAAGGACCTCGGTGCCAAGGTGCTGTCGGCCCCGATCGACCAGATCGAACGCTACCGCACCCACCGCCTGATCCCGGTGCTGACCCACGACGTAGACACCATCAGCGACTTCGCCTTCTCTTTCGCGCCCCTGGCCATTTCCCTGACCGTGGTGCTCGGCTGCCTGGGCTACCTGGCCAGCCTGTCGTTGCCGATCTTCACCCTCACCCTGGTGGCCATCGGCATCGGCTCGGTGATCCAGTACATCGCCCAGCGCAAGGGTGTGAATGGCTTCATGGCGGCCCGCGAAGCCGAGGACGAGTTGCAAAAGCACTACCAAGCCATTTCCGAAGGCGCCAAGGAACTGCGTATCCACCGCCCGCGCCGCCACACCATGCTGACCCGCAACATCCAGGGCACTGCCGACCATATCCGCGACACCAACGTACGCGCCATCACCATCTACGTGGTCGCCAAGAGCCTGGGCTCGATGCTGTTCTTCGTGGTCATCGGCCTGGCGCTGACGATGCAGTCGCTGTGGCCGGCCAACGACCCGGCGGTGATCAGCGGTTTCGTGCTGGTGCTGCTGTACATGAAAGGCCCGCTGGAAAGCCTGATCGGCAACCTGCCGATCATCAACCGCGCGCAAATCGCCTTCCGCCGCATCGCCGACCTGGCCGAGCGTTTCTCCTCGCCCGAGCCCCACCTGCTGCTCAGCGCCGACGAAACGCCGCGCCCGCCGCTCGAGCGCCTTGAACTGCGCAACGTGCAGTACAGTTTCCCGGCAGTCGAAGGCAGCGAGCCGTTCACTCTGGGCCCGGTCAACCTCAGTGTCGCCCCGGGCGAGATCCTGTTCATCGCCGGCGAAAACGGCTCGGGCAAGACCACCCTGATCAAGCTGCTGCTGGGCCTGTACGCGCCGCACCAGGGCCAGGTGCTGGTCAATGGCAAGGCCATCGATGCGCAAACCCTGGACGACTATCGCCAGCACTTCACCACCATCTTCGCCGACTACTTCCTGTTCGAAGACCTGATCGCCGATGGCCGCGCCCTGCCCGCCGATGCCGGGCAATACCTGGAACGTCTGGAAATCGCCCACAAGGTCAGCGTGCGCGACGGCGCCTTCACCACCACCGACCTGTCCACCGGCCAGCGCAAGCGCCTGGCCCTGATCAACGCCTGGCTCGACGAGCGCCCGGTGCTGGTGTTCGACGAATGGGCCGCCGACCAGGACCCCGCCTTCCGCCGGGTGTTCTACACAGAACTGCTGCCGGACCTCAAACGCCTGGGCAAGACCATCATCGTGATCTCCCACGACGACCGTTATTTCGACATCGCCGACCACCTGGTGCGCATGCAGGCCGGCAAGGTCGTCGAGGAACCTGCCTTCGCCTGACCCACAAGCGGCGAACGCCCGTCGTTCGCCGCTTGCACCGGTAAATCCGCCCCCCGCTTCTTCGTCTTCCTTCGGACAGCACAATTCCTCTGCCGATGGCGACGAAACCGATGACGACTCCACAGCTTCCCCTTTCCGACGACGACCTGCTGGCCCTGTTGATGGCCGACGAACAAGGCGTGCCGGAAGCCATCGCGGCCAAGGCTGGCCACACGCCGCAGCCTTTGTCCTTCGCCCAGCAGCGCCTGTGGTTCCTGCAACAATTCGCCCCGCACAGTTCGGCCTACAACCTGCCCCGCGCCCTGCTGCTCGAAGGCCCGCTCGCCGCCGAGCGCCTGCAGCACGCCCTGCAGCAGGTGGTCGAGCGCCACGACATCCTGCGTACCCGCTTCGCGGAGATCGACGGCCAGCCGCGCCAAGTCGTCGACAGCGCCGCCCGCCTGATTTTGCAACGCCAGGACCTGTCGCCACTGGATGACGCCGCGCGCGAGCAGCGCCTGCAACAGCTGATGATCGCCGAGGCCGGCACGCCCTTCGACCTGGGCCAGGCACCGCTGATTCGCGCCAGCCTGATCGCCCTGGGCAGCCAACGTCACGTGCTGCTGCTGAACATGCACCACATCGTTTCCGACGCCTGGTCCAACCCGATCCTCATGCAGGACCTGGCCCACGCCTACCAAGGCCAACCGCTGTCGCGCCCGGCCATCCAGTACGCCGACTACGCCCGCTGGCAGCGCGAGGACTACCCCACCACGCCGCGCCACACTGAAGCTGCACGCTACTGGCAAGGCTACCTGGGCGATACCATCACCCCGCTGGTACTGCCTACCGACTACCCACGCGACGATGAGCGCGTGCCCCTGGCCGCCACCTACGACCTGCGCCTGCCAACGCCCCAGGTCGAGCGCCTGAACGCCTTCTGCCAAGCCCACGGCCTGACCCCATTCGGCGTGCTGCTGGGCGCCTGGCAACTGCTGCTGGGCCGCCACGCGGGCCAGGACGACTTCACCGTCGGCGTGCCCAACGCCAGCCGCAACCAGGCGCAGACCCAGGAGTTGGTGGGCTACTTCGTCAGCAGCCAGATCTACCGCGCCCAGCTCGACCCCAGCCAGCCGGCCCTCGCCTTCCTGCACGGCCTGCGCCAGCACGCCCTGGCCGCGCTGGAGCATGCCGACCACCCGGTTGAGCTGATTCTCGAAGCGCTGCAGCTGCAACGCAGCACCCAGGCCAACCCGCTGTTCCAGACCCTGTTCAACTGGCGCGTGGCTGGTGGCGAGCAAGGCCCGCTGCACTTTGCCGACCTGGCCTTGGACTTCCTGCCCCTGGGCCAGCAGCAGGCCAAGTTCGACCTGTCACTGGACGTGGCCTACAGCCAACGCAGCATCGAGGCACGCTTCGAGTACGACGCCACGCTGTTCGACGCCCCCCGCATCGCGCATTTGGCCGCTCACTGGGCCAACCTGCTCGACGCCCTGCTCGGCAACCCGCAACAGGCCCTGGGCGAGCTGGCGATGTTCACCGCGCAAGACCAGCAAGCACTGCTCGGTACCCACACAGAAATCGCCCGCCCAAGCCTGTGCCACGTCCACCAGCAAATCGCCGAGCAGGCCGTCCGCACCCCCGAGCGCATTGCCGCAAGCTGCGCCGGGCAGCAACTGAGCTACGCCGAGTTGGACCGCCAGGCCAACCAACTGGCTAATCGCTTGATCGAACTGGGCGTCGGCCCTGACGTGTTCGTCGGCGTGGCCCTTGAGCGCAGCGTCGAGCTGGTGGTCGGCCTGCTGGCGATTCTCAAGGCTGGTGGCGCCTACCTGCCGCTGGACCCGACCTACCCACGCGAGCGCCTGGACTACATGATGCGCGACAGCGGCATCGCCCTGGTGCTGCTGCAAGCGTCCCAGGCCGACAGCTTCAGCGTGTCCGACGGCGTGCAGGCCGTGGCCATGGACAACCTCGCGCACTACAGCGCCGAGGCGCCGCAGGTGGCCGTCGATCCCGAGCACCTGGCCTACATGATCTACACCTCCGGTTCCACCGGGCAGCCCAAGGGCGTACAGGTGCGCCACGGCGCCCTGGCCAACCACATGGCCTGGATGCAGGACGAACTGCGCCTCGGCGCCCACGACCGGGTCTTGCAGAAGACCGCCTTCAGCTTCGACGCCTCGGTCTGGGAATTCTGGTTGCCGCTGCAAAGCGGCGCGCAACTGGTGCTGGCCAGCCCCGCACTGAGCCAAGACCTGTCGCTGCTGTGGCAAGAAGTACAAGCCGAGCGCATCAGCGTGCTGCAAATGGCGCCTTCGCTGCTGCAAGCCCTGCTGACCCAGGCCGACGCCACGCAACTGGCCAGCCTACGCCTGCTGCTGCTCGGCGGCGAAGCCCTGGGCGCGGCCCTGGTAAGCCAGTTGCAGGCACTGTTCGACGGCCGCATCGTCAACCTCTACGGCCCCACCGAAGCCACCATCGACACCAGCCACTTCAGCGTGAGCGGCACCCTCGACAGCGCTATCGCCCCCATCGGCCAGCCGATCGACAACGTGCGCGCCCTGGTGCTCGACGGCCAGTTGCAGCCCTGCCCGGCCGGCACCCCCGGCGAGCTGTACATCGGCGGCGCGGGCCTTGCCCGTGGCTACCACCAGCGCCCGGCGCTGACCGCCGAGCGCTTCGTGCCCAACCCGTTCGCCGCCGATGGCTCGCGCCTGTACCGCAGCGGCGACCTTACCCGCCGCCGCGCCGACGGCACGCTCGACTACCTCAGCCGCATCGACCACCAGGTAAAGATTCGCGGCCTGCGCATCGAGCTGGGTGAAATCGAAAGACAGTTGCTGTCCCAGCCCGGTATCAGCGAAGCCGCCGTGCTGGCCCAGGACACCGCCCATGGCCGCCAGCTGGTCGCCTACCTGGCCCCGCGCCAGGCCCAGGACACCGCCACCCTGCGCCAGGCCCTGCAACAGGTGCTGCCAGACTACATGGTCCCGGCCCACTACCTGTTCCTCGACAGCCTGCCGCTGACCCCCAATGGCAAGCTCGACCGCCGCGCCCTGCCAGCGCTCGACAGCCAAGGCAGCCAGCGCGCCTACCAAGCCCCGCGCGATGCGCTTGAGCAAGGTATCGCCACTATCTGGCAGGACGTGCTGAGGCTCGAACGCATCGGCATCGACGACAACTTCTTCGAACTGGGCGGCGACTCGATCCTGTCGATCCAAGTGGTCAGCACCGCCCGCCGGGCCGGTATCCACTTCACCCCGAAAGACCTGTTCAAGCACCAGACCATCCAGGCCCTGGCCCAGGTTGCAAGCGTGGGCGACAACACCGTGCAAGCCGACCAAGGCCCGGTCAGTGGCCCGGCACCGCTGCTGCCGATCCAGCAGGCGTTCTTCGCAAGCGCCGTGGAGCGCCGCGCCCAGTGGAACCAGTCGGTGATGCTCAGACCCACCGCCACGCTCGACGCCGACCTGCTGGCCCGTGCCTTGGCCATGCTGGTTGAGCACCACGACGCCCTGCGCCTGCGCTTCACCCAGCAAGCGGGCGCCTGGCAGGCCGAACACGCCGCCATCGCCCCTCAGGACCTGCTCTGGCAAGCCGACGTGGCCGACGCCCAGGCCCAGCAAGCCATGGCTAACGAAGCCCAGCGCAGCCTCGACCTTGCCGACGGCCCGCTGCTGCGCGCCGTGTTGATGAGCCTGGCCGACGGCAGCCAGCGCCTGCTGCTGGTGATCCACCACCTGGTGGTCGACGGCGTGTCGTGGCGCATCCTGTTCGACGACTTGCAGCAGGTCTACGGTCAGTTGCAGGCGGGCGAGACACCCAAGCCAATGGCCAAGACCAGTTCCTTCAAGGCCTGGGGCGAGCGCCTGCGCGAACACGCCCGCAGCGACGCAGCCCAGGCCGAATTGCAGTACTGGCACGAGCAACTGGCCGGCATCGATGCCGACCTGCCCGGCGCCAAGGCCGATGCCAGCCTGGCCCAGGCGCATGCCCGCAGCGTCGGCGTGCAACTGAGCCCGGCACACACCCGCCAGCTGCTGCAAGCCGCGCCCGCCGCCTACCGCACGCGCATCAACGACCTGCTGCTGACCGCCCTGGCCCGCGCCGTACAATGCTGGAGCGGCCTGCCCGAGGTGCTGGTGCAGCTCGAAGGCCACGGCCGCGAAGCGCTGTTCGACGAACTCGACCTGACCCGCACCGTCGGCTGGTTCACCAGCCTGTTCCCGGTGCGCCTGTCGCCCCAGGCCGAGCTCGGCGCCTCGATCAAGACCATCAAGGAACAACTGCGCGCCGTGCCGGACAACGGCATCGGCCACGGCGCCCTGCGCTACCTGGGCACCCCCGAGGTGCGCGAACAGTTGCATGCGCTGCCGACTCCGCGCATCACCTTCAACTACCTGGGCCAGTTCGACGGCAGTTTCGATACCGACAACGGCGCCCTGTTCGCCCCCTGCGCCGACCCGGTGGGTGACGAGAAGAGCCCCGGCACCGCGCTGGGCAACTGGCTGACGGTCAACAGCCAGGTCTACGACGGCCAGCTGAACATGGCCTGGAACTTCAGCCAGGCGATGTTCGAACCCGCCAGCATCGAGCAACTGGCGCAGCTGTGCCTGCACGAGCTGGAGCAGGTGATCGAGCATTGCGCCAGCGGCGAACCTCTGGGCGTGACGCCCTCGGACTTCCCCCTGGCGCGCCTGACCCAGCAACAGCTGGACGCCCTGCCGATTCCCCTGCGCAACGTCGACGACATCTTCCCGCTGTCGCCCATGCAGGAAGGCCTGCTGGTGCATACCCTGCTGGAGCAGCACTCGGGCATCTACTTCATGCAGGAGTGCTACACCATCCGCGAACCGCTGGACTACGCACTGTTCGACGCCGCCTGGCAGCAGGTGGTGCAGCGCTACGAGGCGGTGCGCGCCTCGTTCTGGTGGAACACCGGCGGCGAGCTGTTGCAGGTGATCCACCGCGACACCAAGGTGGCGGTCGAGCTGCTCGACCTCAGCGACTTGCCGCTTGCCCAGGCCGAGCCGCAGATCCTCGAACTGCTGCGCCAGGAACGCGAAACCGGTTTCGACCTGGGCAAGGCACCACCGATCCGCTTCAAGCTGATCAAGCTGGCCGACCAGAGCCACCGCTTCGTGATGAGCAACCACCACATCCTGATCGATGCCTGGTGCCGCTCGCTGCTGATGTCGGACTTCTTCGAGCTCTACCACGCCGCCCTCGAGCAGCGCCCCAGCCAGCTACGCACGCCGTATCGCTTCCGCAACTTCATCGAGTGGCTGCAACAGCAAGACCCACAGACCGCCGAAAGCTTCTGGCGCGAGCAACTGGCGGGCCTTGAGCAGGCCACGCCGCTGCCCACCGACCGCCCGCAGGTCAGCGACCGCTCGCACTCGGTGATCGACGACAACTACACCTGGCTCTCCACCGAGCAGAGCGCGCAGCTGCTGGCGTCGGCCAACCAGCACCGCCTGACCGTCAACACCTTCGTGCAGGCCGCCTGGGCGCTCACCCTGCACCACCACAGCCGCTCGCGCGATGTGGTGTTCGGCGTGACCGTGTCCGGGCGCCCGGCGCACATTCCCGAGATGCAGGACACCGTCGGCCTGTTCATCAACAGCGTGCCGCTGCGTATCCAGCTGCCTACGCCAGACCAGCAGGCCAGCACCCTGGACTGGCTGCTGGGCGTGCTCGACAGCAACGTGTCGCTGCGCGAATACGACTACCTGCCGCTGGTGCGCATCCAGGCCTGTAGCGAGTTGCAGAAAGGCCAGCAGTTGTTCGACAGCCTGTTCGTGTTCGAGAACGCCCCCATGGACGCCTCGGTCGGCAGCGATGCCCGTGACATGGGCGTGGTCTCGGAGTCGTCGCGCACCCACACCAACTACCCAATCACCGTGGTGGTCTACCCGGGCGAACAGTTGGGCCTGCACCTGTCCTACGACACCCGCTACTTCGAGCGCGCGACCATGGACACGCTGCTGGCGCAGTTCCAGCAGTTCCTGGTCAGCCTGCCCGGCCAGTTGCACGCGCCATTGGAGCAGGTGGCGCAGTTGGAAACCGGCGACAGCCGCCAGTTCGTGCTGCAACACAACCAGACAGACGCGGCCCATGCCCTGGACCGTTCGTTCGTCGAGCTGTTCGAGGCCCAGGTAGACCGCCGCAGCGATGCCATCGCCGCCACCTGCGAAGACCAGCAGTGGAGCTACGCCGAGCTCGACCGCCAGGCCAACCGCATCGGCCACGCCCTGCTCGCCCACGGCGTGGCCCAGGACCAACCGGTCGCCCTGCTGGCCGACCGCGGCCTGGACCTGCTGGCCAGCATCGTCGGCGCCTTCAAGGCCGGCGCCGGCTACCTGCCGCTGGACCCCAGCCACCCCGACGAGCGCATCGGCAATATCCTGGCCCTGAGCCGCACCCCGGCGCTGGTCTGCACCGCCCGCCACCGCAGCCGCGCCCAAGCGCTGTTGACGGGCCTTGAGCACCCGGTGCAACTGCTGGTGTGGGAAGAGCTGCTGGCCAGCGACTACAGCACCGCCCGCCCCGGCATCCACAGCGCGCCCAACAGCCTGGCCTACGTGATCTTTACCTCCGGCTCCACCGGCCTGCCCAAGGGCGTGATGGTCGAGCAGGCCGGCATGCTCAACAACCAGCTGAGCAAGCTGCCGTACCTGGGCCTGGATGAGCAGGACATCATCGCCCAAACCGCCTCGCAGAGCTTCGACATCTCGGTGTGGCAGTTCCTCACCGCGCTGCTGTGCGGCGCCCAGGTGCGGATCTTCCCGGACGCGGTGTCCAAGCACCCTGCCCACCTGCTGCGTGAGGTGCGCGAGCAGCGTGTCAGCGTGCTGGAAATCGTCCCAGCGCTGATTCAAGCCCTGCTCGAAGAACAGCACGCCGACCTGCCAAGCCTGCGCTGGTTGCTGCCTACCGGCGAAGCCCTGCCCGCTGAAACCGCTGCCGCCTGGCTGCAACGCTACCCAGAAATCCCATTGGTGAACGCCTACGGCCCCGCCGAATGCTCGGACGACGTGGCCTTCTTCCGCATCGATGAAGCGTCCACCCAGCGCACCTACATCCCTATCGGCTACCCCACCGACAACAACCGCCTGTACCTGCTCGACGACTACCTCGACCCGGTGCCGGACGGTGCGGTGGGCGAGATCTGCATCGCCGGTACCGGCGTGGGCCGCGGCTATTGCGCCGACCCCGGCAAGACCGTGGCGGTGTTCGTGCCCAACCCCTTCGCCCTGCTGCCCGGCGAGCGCCTGTACAAGACCGGCGACCTGGCGCGTCGGCGCAAGGAAGACGGCGCCCTGGAATACCTGGGCCGGGTCGACCAGCAGGTCAAGGTCAACGGTTTCCGGATCGAGCTGGGCGAGATCGAGGCGCAGATCAGCCAGTTCGACGGCGTGCGCGAAGCCGCCGTGCTGGTGGCCGAACACGCCCTGGGCAAGCAACTGGTGGCCTTCCTGACCCTGGAAAACCACGCCCAGGCCGACGGTATGGGCCTGGAGGCACTGCGCGATTTCCTCAAGGCGCGCCTGCCGGCCTACATGACCCCCGCCCTTTACCAGGTGCTGGAGCAGATGCCGCGCAACGCCAACGGCAAGCTCGACCGCAAGGCCCTGGCGCGCCTGGAAGTCGGCGGCCACGAACAGGTGTTCCGCGCCCCGGAAAGCGAGCTGCAACAGGCGGTTGCGAGCATCTGGCAAGCCGTGCTCAAGACCGAGCGCATCGGCCTTGACGACAACTTCTTCGCCCTGGGCGGCAACTCGCTGCTGGCCACCCAGGTGACCTCGCGTATCCACCTGCAACTGGCCATCGAGGCGCCGCTGGCGGCGCTGTTCGAAAGCGCCAGCCTGGAAGATTTCGCCCGGCGCCTGCCTGCCGCAGCCGCGCCCACCACCGAAACCGAATTGACCGACCTGTTCGATCTGCTCGATGTGCTGGAGACCCAATGATGCAAAGCAAAGCCCTGTCCGACTTGATCGAGCGTTTCATCAAGTTGCCAACAGCCCAGCGCAAGGCCCTCTACCCGCAGATGCTGGGCAAGGGCATCAACGTCGCCCGCCTGCCGATCCCGGTCACCCGCCAGGCCTTCGCCCAGGTGCCGCTGTCGTTCGCCCAGGAGCGCCAGTGGTTCCTCTGGGAGCTGGACCCGACCAGCACCGCCTACAACCTGCCCACCGCCCTGCGCCTGCGCGGCGCCTTGGACACCCAGGCCCTGCAAGCGGCCTTCGATGCGTTGGTGGCGCGGCATGAAAGCTTGCGCACGCGTTTTGTCGAAAGCGATGGCGTGCGCCACCAGGTGATCGACGCGTCGGCCGCCCTGCACATCGAACAGCTGGCCTTGCCCGCAGGTGAAGGCACGCTCGAGGCGCGCCTGCAAGCGTACGTCAACGCGCAAGTGGCGCGGCCCTTCGACCTGCTGGGCGAGCCGCTGCTGCGGGTTCAACTGGTGACCTTGGGAGCGGACGACCATGCGTTGCTGCTGGTACAGCACCACATCGTCTCCGATGCCTGGTCGATGCAGGTGATGGTCGAGGAGTTGGTGGGTCTGTACCACGCCGCCAGCGTCGGGCAGCCGGCCATGCTGCCTGAGCTGCCGATCCAGTACGCCGACTATGCGGTGTGGCAGCGCCACTGGATGGAAGCGGGCGAGCGCGAACGCCAGCTGGAGTACTGGACCCAGCAGTTGGGCAGCGACCAGAACGTGCTCGAGCTGCCCACCGACCACCCGCGCCCGCCCACCCCGAGCGGCCGGGGTGCACGCCTGGACCTGGCGCTGGACGCCGAGCTGGCTGAGCGCCTCAAGCAGTTGGCCAAGGCGCAGAACGTCACCTTGTTCATGCTGTTGCTGGCTTCGTTCCAGACCCTGTTGCACCGCTACAGCGGCCAGGATGACATCCGCGTCGGCGTGCCCATCGCCAACCGCAACCGGGTGGAAACCGAGCGGCTGATCGGCTTCTTCGTCAACACCCAGGTGCTCAAGGCCGAATTCGGCGTACAGCAGTCGTTCGTGGCGCTGTTGGATCAGGTTAAAGCCGCCTCACTGGGCGCGCAGGAACACCAGGAGCTGCCGTTCGAGCAACTGGTCGAGGCGTTGCAGCCGGAGCGCAGCCTGAGCATCCACCCGCTGTTCCAGGTGATGTTCAACCACTTGGGTGCGCAGCCATCGCAAGGTGGCGCAGCGCCTGGGGCGGCGTTGCAGGTGGAGGGGTTGACCTGGGCGACGCAGAGCGCGCAGTTCGACCTGACCCTGAATACCAGCGAGACGGCGACGGGGTTGGTCGCGACCTTGACCTATGCGCAGGATCTGTTCGAGCACGGCAGCATCGAGCGCATGGGGCGGCATTGGCTGAACCTGTTGCAGGGCATCGTCGCCAACCCGCAGGCCAAGGTGGCTGAGTTGCCGCTGCTGGATGCCGAGGAACGGGCGGTGATCGTCGAGCAGTGGAATGACACGGCTGTGACCGATTACCCACTGGAGACGCCGGTTCATCATCTGATCGAACAGCAGGTGCTGGCCACGCCAGATGCGCCGGCCTTGCGCTTTGGTGAGCAGGAACTGAGCTACCTAGAGCTGAACCAGCGCGCTAACCAGCTGGCTCACCAACTGATCGCCCTGGGCGTTGGCCCGGAAGTGCTGGTC
>NZ_JBNNVR010000028.1:40067-53730 GCF_050280645.1 Pseudomonas sp. NPDC089554 | reverse complement strand
GCCACTGCTCTCAAGAACGCTATGGTACCTGTGGGAGCGGGCTTGTCCCGCGATGGGGCCGATGGGCTCAAAGCTGCGGCAGAACCGGCGTATTCACGCGAACATCGGCATTCTGCCCACGATGGCGCAGCAGGTGGTCCATCAGCACGATCGCCATCATCGCCTCGGCGATCGGCGTGGCGCGAATACCGACGCAAGGGTCGTGACGGCCCTTGGTGATCACCTCCACCGGGTTGCCCTCGACGTCGATGGAGCGGCCCGGCACGGTGATGCTGGAGGTCGGCTTGAGTGCCAGATGTGCAACGATCGGCTGGCCGGAAGAAATACCGCCGAGGATGCCGCCGGCATTGTTGCTGAGGAAACCTTCAGGGGTCAGCTCATCGCGGTGCTCGGTGCCGCGCTGGGCGACACTGGCGAAACCTGCGCCGATCTCCACGCCCTTGACCGCGTTGATGCTCATCAGCGCGTGGGCCAGCTCGGCATCGAGGCGGTCGAAGATCGGTTCGCCCAGGCCAGGCATCACGCCTTCTGCGACGACGGTGATCTTCGCCCCGACCGAGTCCTGGTCGCGGCGCAGTTGATCCATGTAGGCCTCAAGTTCCGGCACCTTGCTCGGGTCGGGGCTGAAGAAGGCGTTCTGCTCGACGCTGTCCCAGGTCTTGAACGGGATCTCGATCGGGCCCAGCTGGCTCATGTAGCCACGCACCACGATACCCTGGGTGGCCAGGTACTTCTTGGCGATGGCACCGGCGGCCACGCGCATGGCGGTTTCCCGCGCCGAACTGCGGCCACCGCCGCGGTAGTCGCGGGTGCCGTACTTGTGGTGGTAGGTGTAGTCGGCGTGGGCCGGGCGGAACAGGTCCTTGATGGCCGAGTAGTCCTTGGACTTCTGGTCGGTATTGCGGATCAGCAGGCCGATCGAGCAGCCGGTGGTACGGCCCTCGAACACCCCGGAGAGGATTTCCACCTCGTCCGCTTCCTGGCGCTGGGTGGTGTGCCGGCTGGTACCGGGCTTGCGCCGGTCGAGGTCGTGCTGCAGGTCGGCCAGGGAAATTTCAAGGCCCGGCGGGCACCCATCGACAATGGCGACCAACGCCGGCCCATGGCTTTCGCCAGCGGTGGTGACAGTGAACAGCTTGCCGTAGGTATTGCCGGACATGGACGCTCCGCGAATCAGCCTGAATGTGGACGAGGGCGCCAGTATACGGAAAGCCGCAGGTTTGAGAAAAAAAGCAGAAGAAATTCGGATGACGCCACTGTCAGGCCAGCACGACCCAGAACCTTCATCCTCGGCACAGGTCCAACGCTTCATCTCGTTACGCAGTATCCCCACCATGCCCCGCCTCTTCGCCCTGCTCCTGCTGTTCTGCGCCACTTTCGCCCAGGCCGCTCCCAGCGTCCTGCAACGCCCCATCGACCTGGACACCGGCCACGGCGTGCTGCACGGCTCCCTGCTGTTGCCCCAACAAGCCACCCCACCGCCGGTGGCGCTGATCCTCGCAGGCTCCGGCCCTACCGACCGCGACGGCAACAACCCGGCCTCCGGGCGCATCGACAACCTCAAGCGCCTGGCCTGGCTGTTGGCCGGCGAAGGCATCGCCAGCGTGCGCTACGACAAACGGGGTGTGGCCGCCAGCCAGCCCGCGGCCCCTGACGAGCGCGACCTGAGCGTCGAGGGCTACGTCGCCGATGCCGTCGCCTGGGCACAGCAGCTCAAGGCCGACCCGCGCTTCGGCCGGCTGATCCTGATAGGCCACAGCGAAGGCGCCCTGATCGCCAGCCTCGCCGCCGACCAGGCCGGCGCCAGCGCCGTCATTTCCCTGGCCGGCAGCGGACGACCGGTGGCCGACGTGCTGCGCGAGCAACTGGCCCAGCGCCTGCAACCGGCGCAACTGGCACGTGGCAACGCCCTGCTCGACCGCCTGCAGGCCGGCCAGTCGAGCCTGGACGTACCGACGCCCCTGCGCGAGGTTTTCCGCCCCACGGTGCAGCCTTACCTGATCTCGTTGTTCCGCCAGGACCCGGCGGCGGCATTCGCGCGCCTCAAGGTACCGGCGCTGATCGTTCAAGGGCGCAATGACGTGCAGGTCGAAGTCGGCGATGCCGAACGCCTCAAGGCGGCCAAGCCGGATGCCCAACTGGCGCTGATCGATGGCATGAACCACATGCTGCGCATCAGCCCAAGGGCCATGCACCTGCAACGTGACAGCTACCTCAACCCCGAACTGCCACTGGCCCGCGAGCTGGGCCAGCGAGTAGTGGAATTCATCCATCAACTGCCCTCGGCCTGAGGGTTGCGCTCAGGTCTTGGCGCAGGCTGCCGATAACGCAGGCATGAGACGGTGACACTGTCGTCGCTCCCTGCACTTGAGGACAGCCCTGATGACCGATGCACCCGCCGCCGAGGCAACCGAGGAACAACCACCGCAAAGCGCTCCACTGCCCTGGGCCGACCTTGCCGCCGAACACTTCCAACTGCTGCGCCTGGCGCCCCTGCCCACCGATCGCAACAGCGGCGCTCGGCCGCTGCGCTTCGTGCAATTCGGCTACGCCGAGCGCCATGACCAGGCCAACAGCCTGCTGCGCATGGAAATTCGCCTGCCCGGGCAAAAGGTGCGCAAAGAGCAGAACCAGCTGGATATCCGCGTCGACCACGAGCAACGTGTGATCCGCATCGGCGATGAGGCCGGCCTGCAACTCGAACCGCTGAACCGCGGCCTTGGCCGCTATATGCTGGCCCAGGCCACCCAGTGGCTGCAGCGCAAGTGGTCGCACTACCGCATCGAAGGCATGGCCCTGCCCAGCAAGGATGCCCTCAACGAAGACTCGCGCCTGCGCCGCGACCACCTGCTGCGCAGCGCCGGGCTGGAGCTGCAATATGCCGACGGGCAGATGCTCAAGGCGCGCACCCTCGATGCGCCGGTCGGCCAGCTCAAGGGCGGCTGGAACAGTGAGAAAGTGCAGCGCGTCGACATGATCGAGGCGGCCTCGATGCTGCAACAGGCCGAACAGAAGTTGCAGGAGAAAGAAGCGCAGTTGCGCGAGCGCGACGAGCGCGTGGCCAAGTACCGCCGCGAGGACAGCGGCCTGCGCTTCACTATCACCTGCCTGGTGGCCTTTGCGGTGTTCCAGGCGGGGCTGTTGATCTGGATCGCCACTCGCTGACATAGCAGGGGCCGCGCAGCAGCCCCCGCTTCAACTCACACCCGAGCCTTGAACAACGCCTGGTGCTCACGGCACTGCTGAGCCGTCAGCATGAACACCCCATGCCCACCGCGCTCGAACTCCAGCCAGGCAAAGTCCACTTCCGGGTACAACGCCTCGACGTGCACCTGGCTGTTGCCCACCTCGACGATCATCAGGCCCTTTTCGGTCAAGTGGTCGCCCGCCTCGGCGAGCATCCGCCGCACCAGGTCCAGCCCGTCGTTGCCGCAGGCCAGGCCCAGCTCGGGCTCATGGTGGTACTCGGCCGGCATGTCGGCGAAGTCTTCGGCATCGACGTACGGCGGGTTCGACAGGATCAGGTCGAAGCGCTGCCCCGGCAGGCCGGCAAAGCCATCGCCCTGCACGGTATAGACCCGCGCGTCCAGGCCATGGCGCTCGATGTTCTGGTTGGCCACCTCGAGTGCATCGAACGACAGGTCGCCCAGTACCACCTCGGCCTCGGGGAACACGTCGGCAGCCACGATGCCGATGCAACCGGAGCCGGTGCACAGGTCGAGAATGCGTGCAGGTTCGTGCGCCAGCCACGGCTCGAAGCGTTTTTCAATCAGCTCGCCGATGGGCGAGCGCGGCACCAGCACCCGCTCGTCGACAATGAACGACATCCCGCAGAACCACGCCTCGCCCAGCAGGTAGGCGGCCGGCACACGGTCCTCGATGCGCCGCTTGAGCAAATGCTGCAGGCGCACCCGCTCGTCGTCTTCGAGCTGGCAATCGAGGTAGCTGTCGGCGATTTCCCAGGGCAGGTGCACGGCCCCCAACACCAGCAGGCGGGCTTCGTCCCAGGCATTGTCGGCACCGTGGCCGAAGAACAGGTCATGCTCATGGAAGCGGCTGACGGCCCAGCGGATATGGTCGCGCAGGGTGCGCAGACGGGATGTGATCACGGGTGACTCCTTTTCAGACAGGACAAAAGTCTAACAGCCCGCTGGCTGAAATGTTCCACCCGATCCCGCCAAGCTAGCCAGAGGCCAGTAACCACGCCACTTACGTTGTCAACCATTCACATTGGCGCCAAGGCGAGGGAGAATAGGCGCAGAAAAGCCCTATCCAAGGAGCCCTTGATGTCCGTTCCAACCACGATGTTCCGCCTCAGCGGCCGCGACTACCCGCCGGCCAAGCTGGGCCAAGCCAGCCTGATCGTCATCGACGCACAGAAAGAGTACCTCAGCGGTCCTCTGACGCTGTCGGGCATGGACGAGGCCGTGGCCAACATCGCCCGGTTGCTCGAAGCCGCTCGCAAGGCCGGGCGCCCGATCATCCATGTTCGCCACCTGGGCACCGTCGGTGGCCTGTTCGACCCACAGGGCAGCCGCGGCGAGTTCATTCCCGGCGTGGAGCCGCGTGACGGTGAGATCATCATCGAAAAGCGCATGCCCAATGCCTTCAAGAACACCAAGCTGCACGAGACGCTGCAAGAGCTTGGCCACCTGGACCTGATCGTCTGCGGCTTCATGAGCCATTCCAGCGTCAGCACCACCGTGCGCCGGGCCAAGGACTATGGTTATCGTTGCACCCTGGTGGAGGATGCCTCGGCCACCCGCGACCTGGCCTTCAAGGACGGGACCATTCCCGCCGCACAGATCCACCAGTGCGAAATGGCCGTGATGGCCGACAACTTCGCCTGTGTTGCCCGCACCGCCAGCCTGATCTGACCCAGGCCGCACCGACCGCCCGGCCGCCGGGCGGAACCCGAGGCGCGCCTCCAGGTCGAATTCCGGATACCTACAGAGGAAATCGGAATGAAGCTCAAAGGCACTTTCGACGCCAAGCGACTGCGCCCACGCGAACCCGGTAACTGGGGCGCACGCCTGGCAGCCGGGTTGTCGGCCCTGCTCGCGACCTTGGGCATTCTTCTGGCCATGGCCGGTATTGCCGGCCTGCTGGGCAACTACCAGGCGTTCGCCGAACTCAATGCCAACCGCCCACTGTCGATCACCTTCGCCCTGGGCGGGCTGGTGCTGTTCTGGCTGGGCATACGCTTCTGGCGTCGCAGCCGCATTCGCTTGCGTCGCAGCCGCGAACTGAACTTGTCGCCACACTTGATGAAGCGCCACGACTGAGCGTTTCGACACAACACTGCAAGCAGGAAAAGACTCGCGTAAACTACGCCGCCCCAAGTGGAGGCACACATGCAAGACGACGACTTTTCCCTCTTCCGCGGCGAGGTGCGCGGCGTCAAGCCGATCCAGCACGACCGCGCCGAAGTTGGCAAGCCCAAGGCCGACCGCAAGCAACTGGCTGGCCTGCGCCAGGCAGCCACCGTGCGCAGCGACCAGCCGCTGGTGATCGACGGCATGTCCGACCAGTTCGTCATCGATGTCGGCGCCGAGGATGAATTGATGTGGCGCCGCGACGGCGTGCAGGAAAGCCAGGCGCGCAAGCTCAAGCTCGGCCAGGTGCCTTTCGAGGGCAGCCTCGACCTGCATGGCATGACCGTCGAGAAAGCCCGCGAGACCCTGTGGGACTTTCTCGCCGAAGCCACCAAGCTGGAAGTGCGCTGTGTGCGCGTTACCCACGGCAAGGCGGCGCGCCTGGATGGCAAGCGGCCAATGATCAAGAGTCACGTCAACACCTGGCTGCGCCAGCACCCCCAAGTGCTCGCCTTTACCTCCTGCCAGGCCCGCCACGGCGGCACCGGTGCGGTGTACGTGATGCTGCGCCGGACCATGCTCGAAGGCCGTGACGAGTGACGTCGTGCTTGCAGCGTTGCCTTCACAGCCGTAACCTTCGCCTTTGCGTTTTTTCCCACAGGTAGATACATGTCCCTGGAACAGAACTACACCGCGATTCTCAGCCAGATCGGCGAGGACGTTTCCCGCGAGGGCCTGCTTGACACGCCCAAGCGGGCTGCAAAGGCCATGAAGTACCTTTGCCGCGGTTATGAGCAAACCCTGGAAGAAGTCACCAATGGTGCGCTGTTCAGCTCTGACAACAGCGAAATGGTGCTGGTCCGGGATATCGAGCTGTATTCGATGTGCGAGCACCACATGCTGCCGTTCATCGGCAAGGCCCATGTGGCTTACCTGCCCAAGGGCAAAGTGCTGGGCCTGTCCAAGGTCGCGCGCATCGTCGACATGTATGCCCGCCGCCTGCAGATCCAGGAAAACCTCAGCCGCCAGATCGCCGAGGCGGTCGCGCAAGTCACCGGCGCCGCGGGTGTTGCCGTGGTCATCGAAGCCAAGCACATGTGCATGATGATGCGCGGTGTCGAGAAGCAGAATTCGAGCATGATCACTTCGGTGATGCTCGGCGAATTCCGCGAAAACGCCGCCACTCGTAGCGAATTCCTCAGCCTGATCAAGTGATCGGCGCGTAGTTCGAAGCCGACCCGTTGGGTCGGCTTTTTATTTTCCGTAGTGAATGTTCAGGAGTTGCCCATGATCGTCAAAGCCCTGCGGGTCGGCCTCGGCCAGCTCATCGTGTTCGGCGACTGGATCAGCCGCCCGGCCAAGCGCAAACGCGATGCCGCCGCCCAGGCTCAGGTCGAGCGAGAGGCCCAGGGCCTGGCGCTGTACCAGTTCCATGCCTGCCCCTTCTGCGTGAAGACCCGCCGCACCCTGCACCGACTCAACGTGCCGGTGGCCTTGCGCGATGCGAAGAACGATGCGCAGCACCGCCAGGCACTGCTCGAGGGTGGCGGCCGGGTGAAAGTGCCGTGCCTGCGGATCGAGGAAGAGGGCCAGGTGACTTGGATGTATGAGTCCAAGGCCATCATTGCCTATCTCGATAAGCGTTTCTCGGCGATCTGAGCCGGCAGCCGCCAGACAGTAACGGCCCAATCGCGGGACAAGCCCGCGATTGGGCCGTTGCAGATGTCCTCAGTCAACCATCGCTACATGCTTCGGATGGCTCGCCACTCGCTCCAGCCAGGCCCGCACCGCCGGATACTCCGCCAGGTCGAAGCCGCCCTGGTGGGCTACATGGGTATAGGCATACAGCGCCACGTCGGCGATGGAGTATTGATCGCCCACCAGGTAGGGCGTCATCTTCAGCTGCTTCTCCATTACCTTCAGCGCCTTGTAGCCGCCCTTGTGCAGCTTGCGGTATTCCTCCAAGCGCTCGTCCGGCAGCCCCAGGTAGAACTGGATAAAGCGCGCCACGGCAATGTAAGGCTCGTGGCTGTACTGTTCGAAGAACTGCCACTGCAATACCTGGGTACGCAAACGCGGCTCGCAGGGCAAGAACTCGCTGCCATCGGCAAGGAAGTTGAGGATGGCGTTGGACTCCCACAGGCAGGTGCCATCTTCGAGCTTGAGCACCGGCACCTTGCCATTGGGGTTCATGGCCAGGAACTCGGGCGTTTCGGTTTCGCCCTTGAGGATATCCACCGGGAGCCATTCATAAGGGCGGCCCAACAACGCCAACATCAGCTTGACCTTGTAGCAATTGCCCGACTGGAAATCTCCATACACCTTGTACATCGCCCCTCCCCCTCTCGCGCAGTTGCAGATCCGAGCCCAATAGTTGGGGACTGTACGGTTAAATGCAATGGCGGCTGTATGACAAGGCTCTCCGCACAAGACGGTAGTCTGCAATAAATGCTTACACGCACAAGGAATCACCCCATGACCGACGCCACTTCGGCGCGCCTGCGCCCTCTGTCGGACACCTCCCCTTCCGCGGTAGTCGCAGGCTTTATCGCGATGCTCACCGGTTACACCAGCTCGCTGGTACTGATGTTTCAGGCAGGCCAGGCAGCAGGCCTGACCAGCGGGCAGATTTCCTCATGGATATGGGCGCTGTCGATCGGCATGGCGGTGTGCAGCATCGGCCTGTCGTTGCGCTACCGCACGCCGATCACCGTGGCCTGGTCGACCCCTGGCGCAGCCTTGCTGATTACCAGCCTGGGCGGCGTGAGCTATGGCGAGGCCATTGGCGCCTACATCACCTGTGCCCTGCTGGTGCTGGTATGCGGCCTGACCGGCAGCTTCGAGCGGCTGGTGCGCCGCATACCGGCGTCCCTGGCCTCGGCGCTGCTGGCCGGCATCCTGTTCAAGATCGGCAGCGAGATCTTCATCGCCGCCCAGCACCGCACGCTGCTGGTACTGGGCATGTTCTTCAGCTACCTGCTGGTCAAGCGCCTGTCGCCACGCTACTGCGTACTGGCCGCGCTGGTGGTCGGCACGGCGCTGTCCGGCGCGTTGGGGCTGCTGGACTTCAGCGGCTTCAACCTGGAAGTGGCCAAGCCGGTGTGGACGACACCAAGCTTCTCCCTGGCCGCGACCATCAGCATCGGCATCCCGCTGTTCGTGGTGGCCATGACCTCGCAGAACATGCCTGGCGTTGCCGTGCTGCGCGCCGACGGCTACCAGGTGCCCGCTTCGCCGCTGATCACCAGCACCGGTCTGGCCTCGCTGCTGCTGGCGCCGTTCGGTGCCCACGGGGTGAACCTGGCGGCGATCAGTGCGGCGATCTGCACCGGCCCGCATGCCCATGAAGACCCGGCCAAACGCTACACAGCGGCGGTGTGGTGCGGGATTTTCTACGGCATTGCCGGTGTGTTCGGTGCCACCTTGGCGGCGCTGTTCGCCGCGCTGCCCAAGGAGCTGGTGCTGTCGATTGCCGCCTTGGCGCTGTTCGGCTCGATCATGAACGGCCTGAGCGTGGCCATGGGCGAAGCGCGTGAGCGGGAGCCGGCGTTGATTACCTTCATGGTCACGGCGTCGGGGCTGACGCTGTTCTCGATCGGCTCGGCGTTCTGGGGGATCGTGGCGGGCGTGATCACGCTGATGATTCTGAGCCCGCGCAAGGTGAAGTAATTTTAGTCGTCTGTGTCGGCCCTTTCGCGGGCACAGACGACTACAACCGGAAATGCCCGACCATCCCCTTCAGCTCATCGCCCAGTTGCGCAAGCTCCACACTGGAGCGCGCATTGTCACGCATCGCCAGCGCCGCCTGATCGGCGCTTCCACGAATCTGCGTCACACTGCGGCTGATCTCCTCGGCCACCGAGCTTTGCTGCTCGGCCGCCGCGGCAATCTGCTGGTTCATCTGCTGGATCAATGACACCGCCGAAGCGATGCTGCCCAGCGCGCTTTCAGTGTGCAGCGCATCGGCCACCGCCAGGCGCACCAGTTCGGTACTGCCGCGAATCTGCGTCACCGACTGCTGGGCATTGCCGCGCAGGCTGGCGACCAGGCGCTCGATTTCCTCGGTCGACTGCCGGGTCCGTCGCGCCAGGGCGCGCACTTCGTCGGCCACCACCGCAAAGCCCCTGCCCTGCTCTCCAGCTCGCGCTGCCTCGATGGCCGCGTTGAGCGCCAGCAGGTTGGTCTGCTCGGCAACGCTCTTGATGACCTCGAGTACATCGCCAATGGTATGAATCTCGGCACTCAGGCTGTCGATACCCGCGCTGGCGGTTTCTGCAGCATCCGCCAATTGCTCGATACGCTGCATGCTGCGACGCACCACCTGCTGGCCAGACTCGACCTTGTCGTCGGCATCCTGCGCCGCCTGGGCGGCTTCCTCGGCGTTGCGTGCCACATCGTGCACGGTGGCGGTCATCTGCTGCATGGCCGTGGCCACCTGCTCGGTTTCTTCTTTCTGGCTGCCGACCTCGCGGTTGGTCTGCTCGGTCACCGCCGACAACGCCTGGGCGTTGCCCGCCAACTGCTCAATACCATGCTGCAAGCCGCTGACGATGCCGGACAGCCCTGCGGCCATCTGCTGCATCGCCAGGGTCAGTTGGCCGACCTCATCGCGCCCGACCACCTGGTTCTCGACCACCAGGTCGCCCGCTGCGATACGCTGGGCGCTGGCAATCACCCGCTTCAGCGGGCCAACCACCGCGCGGGTAATGAGCCAGGCAGCCACGATGCCCACCAGCAGCGCCAGCGCCGTGGCGATGGCAATGGCCAGGGCGTTGCGCGTCAACTCGCCCTGCATGCTCTGTTCCTGCGTGGCGTAGGCCTGGTCGACGCGCGCGGTGACCTGCTCGGCGCTGGTTTGCAACTGCGCCTTGATGCCCTGTTCCTTGGCCAGCAGGTCGGTGTATTCGTTGAGCTTTTCCGAGAAGCTGGCGATATGCCCGGCCACCTCGTTCAGCACGCTCTGGTAGCCCGGGTCATCGACCGAAGCCTTGAGCTGCTCGACCAATGTCGCAGCATCGACGGTCTGGGCGATGCGGCCCTGCTCCACGGTATCGTCGCCCTTGCGGCTCTTCTCCAGGCGCACCCGCGCCTCGTCCATGGCCTGCAACATCAGGCGCGACACTTGTGAAACCTGCGCCGCCTGGTCGAGGAACTCAGTGCCCTTCTCGCCTTGGGATTGCTTGAGGGTATAGGCGCCATCGTCGGCAAGGCCGGACTGCAACACATCGAGGTTATTGGCGACACTGGACACCGACCAACTGGCCATGTCCAGCGCCAGTTCCTTGGACTGCACGACCTCGACGAAGGCATCGAAGGCCTTGCCGTAGGCGGTAAGGTCCGACTCCGTTGCCGCCAGGGTCGGCAGGCCACGCACGCGCTCGACCAGGCCTTGCAGGCCGCTGCGTAGGGTGTCGGCTTCCTTGATGTCGGAGCGCAGGGCGAATGCCTGCTCGTGCTGGCGCAGGCGCAGCAGCTCGGTATTGACCTGGCCCATCTGCCGCAACCCGTCGAAACGCTGCCCAACGCTTTGCAGGGCAATGATGCCGATGGCCGCGACCGCCAGGGTCAACAGCAGCACCAGGGCAAAGCCCAGGCCGAGTTTGCGGGCCATGCCCAGGTTGCCCAGACGACTGTGCTTGGTCGACCCCATCGCCGCTTCCCCCTTGCCCTTCAGGTTTTCCCGAAGGGCAAGAGTGACAATGGCGCGGGCGTACCGACAAGAGCCCGACGTCAGAATGGTGTCAAATAGCTATGAACCTGTCGTTTTCAGCTAACTGCGGGTCGCCCGGCCCGGCGGTTGTCAGATCGCCGTGGCGCCACCGTCCACGGTCAGGCTGTGGCCCGTGGTAAAAGCCGCGCCATCGCTGCACAGGTAGAGTACTGCCGAGGCGATTTCCTCGACCTTGCCGATGCGCCCGACCGGGTGCATGGCGGCGGCGAACTCGGCCTTGCGCGGGTCAGCCTCGTAGGCACGGCGGAACATGTCGGTGTCGATCACCGCCGGGCACACCGCGTTGACCCGAATGCCCTTTTTCGCATACTCGATGGCCGCCGACTTGGTCAGGCCGATCACGGCATGCTTGGAGGCTGCATAGATGCTCATCTTCGGCGCGGCGCCCAAGCCAGCCACGGAGGCGGTATTGACGATGGCCCCACCGCCTTGGGCGAGCAACAGCGGCAGCTGGTACTTCATGCACAGCCACACGCCCTTGACATTGACGCCCATGATCGCATCGAACTCCGCCTCGCTGCCCTCGGCCAGGCGGCCCTTCTCGATCTCGATGCCGGCGTTGTTGTAGGCGTAGTCCAGCCGGCCGTAGGCCTCGACGATCTTCTCGTGCAACTGGCGAACATCGCTGTCGCGGGTCACGTCGCAAGCGACGAACAAGGCCTCACCGCCGGCCTCGCGGATGAGCGCCACGGTACTTTCGCCACCCGCCACGTCGAGGTCAGCTACCACCACCTTGAGGCCCTCGGCGGCGAACGCCTGGGCGGTTGCCCGGCCAATCCCTGCCGCACCACCGGTGACCAGGGCGACCTGGCCGGAAAAAGTCATGCTCATCGTTGCTCCTGCACAGAGAAAGGAAGTCGAGTCTGAGTCTAGTCAGTGCACCACCCGGCTGGGCAGCATCATCAGGAGCACGGTTGAACTACCATGGTTTGCAGTGATTGTGCCTGCAATCCCGCATCACCCACGTGGATCGCCCACCATTCGCCTTGCCAGTGAAGCTTGTCGGCGGGTGTACCGCGCACTATCAACAGGCTTTGCCTAATAACGAGCGAGAAACCGCCATGACCCAGACCAACCGTCGCTTCCTGCTGGCCAAGCGCCCTGTGGGCGCCGTGAGCCGGGACGACTTCACTTTCGAACAGATCCCTGCCGCCGAGCCTGCCGAAGGTCAAATCCAGGTGCGCAACCTGTACCTGTCGCTGGACCCAGCCATGCGCGGCTGGATGAACGAAAGCAAGTCGTACATCCCACCCGTGGGCCTTGGCGAGGTGATGCGCGCCTTGGGCGTGGGCGAAGTGGTCGCCTCTGCGCATCCGGACTACAAGCCCGGTGACCATGTCAGCGGTGCCCTCGGGGTGCAGGACTACTTCACTGGCGAGCCCAAGGGCTTCTACAAGGTCGACCCGCGCCTGGTGCCACTGCCCCGCTACCTTTCGGCCCTGGGCATGACCGGCATGACTGCCTACTTCGCCCTGCTGGAAGTCGGCCAGCCGAAGGAAGGCGATACCGTGGTGATCTCCGGTGCTGCGGGCGCGGTCGGCAGCATCGTTGGGCAGATCGCCAAGATCAAAGGCTGCCGTGTGGTCGGTATCGCCGGGGGCGCGCAGAAGTGTGCTTATTTGAAGGACGAGCTGGGCTTTGACGGCGTCATCGACTACAAGGCCGAGGACGTGCTGGCCGGTCTCAAGCGCGAGTGCCCAAAGGGCGTGGATGTCTATTTCGACAACGTCGGCGGCGACATCCTCGATGCCGTGCTGACCCGTATCAACTTCAAGGCCCGTATCGTCATCTGCGGGGCCATCAGCCAGTACAACAACAAGGAAGCGGTCAAAGGGCCGGCGAACTATTTGGCGCTGCTGGTCGCCCGCGCACGCATGGAAGGCTTCGTGGTGATGGATTACGTCAAGGAATACGGCAAAGCCGCACAGGAGATGGCCGGATGGATGGCCAGTGGCAAGGTCAAGAGCAAGGAGGATGTGGTGGAGGGGTTGGAGACCTTCCCCGAAACGCTGCTCAAGCTGTTCAAAGGGGAGAATTTCGGCAAGTTGGTGTTGAAGGTCTGAGGGCCGCTTGGCGGCCCTCGAGAGCTCGGATCAACCGCGAATCTCGGCGACCACGGCGGCCAGCGCTTGGGCTGGGTCTGCCGCCTGGCTGATCGGGCGCCCGATCACCAGGTAGTCGGAGCCCGCGTCCAGGGCCTGACGCGGGGTCAGGATACGGCGCTGGTCATCTTGGGCACTGCCAGCCGGGCGAATACCCGGCGTCACCAGTTGTAGCGACGGGTGCGCGGCCTTCAGCGCCGGGGCCTCCAGGGCCGAGCACACCAGGCCGTCCATACCGGCCTTCTGCGCCAGGGCCGCCAGGCGCAGTACTTGTTCCTGCGGGTCGACATCCAGGCCGATACCGGCCAAGTCTTCGCGCTCCATACTGGTCAGCACGGTCACGCCGATCAGCAGTGGTTGCGGGCCGCTGCGCTTGGCCAGCTCTTCACGGCAGGCCGACATCATGCGCAGGCCGCCGGAGCAATGCACATTGACCATCCACACGCCCATCTGCCCCGATGAAATGCATTGACCTGGGTAGCAGAGCGTGAATACACTCTGCCGAAAAGCAAGTT
>NZ_JBNNVR010000028.1:0-40057 GCF_050280645.1 Pseudomonas sp. NPDC089554 | reverse complement strand
CCATCTCGGCTGCGGCCTTGACTGCCATGGCGGTGGTGTTGGGGATGTCGTGGAATTTCAGGTCGAGAAAGACCTCGAAGCCCTTGGCGCAGAGGGTTTCGACAATGCCCGAGGCGCTGCTGGTGAACAGCTCCTTGCCGACCTTCACCCGGCACAGCGCGGGGTCGAGCTGGTCGGCCAGCTGCAGGGCGGCTTCGCGGGTGGGAAAATCCAGGGCGACGATCAGGGGCGTCTGGCAGGCGGGCATGGCTAGCGGTCTCTTGGTAAGGCTTGAACGGCGCGCATTGTAAACGAAGTGGCGAGGGGTTTGGGGGCCGAGGGTCATGAGAATCCCCGGACTGGCTGACATTGCTGCAATTGAACCATCGTGCCCGAGCCTAGCTCGAATATCATGTAAGCGTCATCGTCGTTTTCGGGAGAACATCAATGCCTTGGTATGCCTGGTTGATACTGATCCTAGCCCTCGGCTCGATCGTTGGCGGACTGATGTTGTTACGCGATACCGCGAAGAAACTACCACTGACCGAAGAACAGCTACGCAAGGTACATGAACGAAATGCCGAGGCCGATGCCAAGGACGCACAGGATCGTTGAGCATCGAAGTAGCCGATCGCCTCATCGGGCGATCGGCTGCAACGCTTATGTCACTCGACCATCAGCTTGTCGCGGTTTCGCTCCAGCAATGCATTGCCAATACCTTGGATTTCCAACAGCTCGTCCACCGAGCTGAAAGGCCCATTCGCATCGCGGTATGCAACGATAGCCTCCGCCTTGACCTTGCCGATACCGCTTAGGCGCCCCTGCAAGGCCAGGGCGTCGGCCTTGTTCAAATCCAGCAGGCTGGTTTGAGCTTGGCCTGACAGGCTTGAGGCCTGCACCATCGGCGGTTGAGGTGGCGTGGCGGGCGCAGCCTGCAACGAAAAGGCCAAGCTGGCGAAAAGCGGCAGCAGCAGGTAGCTCAGAACGGTGTTGCGCATAGGTATCACTCCTTTGAATAGGGATGCAGAGCAACGTTTCCAACGTCGCCCCATCAACCTAGACAGCCGAAGGCGACCGCGCAAATCACCCACCTCAGAAATCGTTTTCCAGATAATTCAACAGGTTGATTCATTACAGCCGCCTGCGAAAAGCCCGACAAGTAGTCGGGCTTTTGACATTCAAGGCTCCTGTCGGCGCTGTTGATAGATCCAGTCGACAATCTCGCCATCCGGCGTGTAGCCGCTCACCGTCTCCCTCAACAACTGCCTGACCCTTGCGTAGTCATCCTGAGCCACTGACGAAAGTAGCTGCTCCAGGCGTTCCTTGAGCACATCCCATGGCAGGTAGTCCTCTTGGGCAGTCATTATCATCGGGTGCCTGGTCGCTTCGACATTGTCACCGATCAGTAGCTCTTCGTAGAGTTTTTCACCGGGCCGCAGACCGCTGAACTCAATGGTGATATCACCCGCTGGATTACGCTCGTTACGCACGCTCAAGCCCGATAGATGGACCATCTTTTCCGCCAGCTCGACGATCTTGACCGGCTCGCCCATGTCCAACACGAAGACGTCCCCGCCTTGCCCCATGGAACCCGCCTGGATCACCAGCTGTGCGGCTTCAGGAATGGTCATGAAGTACCGTGTGATCTTAGGGTGGGTCACGGTAAGTGGACCGCCGGCCTTGATCTGCTGGCGGAACAGTGGAATCACCGAACCAGATGAGCCCAGCACGTTGCCAAAGCGCACCATGGTGAAACGCGTAGCGTTGATACGCGAGACGTTAGGGCTATCACCGAGCAGCGCAGGTGAGCTTTGCTGGCTGAGCGCCTGCAGTATCATTTCCGCCAGGCGCTTGCTGCTACCCATGACATTGGTGGGGCGCACGGCCTTGTCGGTGGAGATCAGCACGAAGTTGGCCACGCCAGCCTGTAGCGCCGATTGCGCGGCATGCAGCGTGCCCATGACGTTATTCAGTACGCCCTCGGCAATATTGTGCTCGACCATGGGCACGTGTTTATAAGCGGCCGCGTGGTAGATGGTTTCCACATGCCAGGTACGCATCACGTGCAACAGCTTGTCGGCGTCGCGCACCGAGCCCAGGATCGGCAACAAACGTACGTTGAGCGACTCGCGCTGGTAGCGCTGCTCCAACTCCGAAAGGATGCTGTAGAGGTTGAATTCGCTGTGCTCGAACAACAACAGGGTGGTTGGTCCTAGCCCCATTATCTGCCTGCACAGCTCAGAACCGATCGAACCACCAGCACCGGTCACCATAACCACTTTGCCAGTGATGCAGCGCTGCAACAGCCCTTCTTCCGGTGGCACTGCATCGCGCCCCAACAAGTCGGCGATATCGACTTCCTGGATGTCGTCTACCTTGACACGACCACTGGCCAGATCCATCAGGCCAGGCACACTGCGCACATGCAGCGGGAAGCTTTCCAGATAGGTGAGAATTTCACGTCTGCGCCCTCGGCTGACCGATGGCAAGGCCATGAGGACTTCTTGAGCCCCCGTAGCCTCGATCATGCGCTCGATACTGCGCGACTTGAATACAGGCAGGCCGGAGATAACGCGGTCAGCGATACTTGGGTCATCGTCAATGAACGCCACTGGCCGCATCACACGTCCCACCCTCAATGCGGCCACCAACTGGTTGCCTGCCGCGCCAGCACCATAGATGGCAACACGCAGCAGGTTGTCATCCTTGCTGGCGAATGGCACATACTGGGCAGTCGTGAACCAGTCACCCATGAAGTATTGGCGCATGACCAAGCGCAGCCCGCCCAACATGACCAAGCTAAGCCACCAATAATTGAAGACGATAGAACGGGGCACCAGGGTCGCATGGTTGCTATACCAGTAGACGACCAACGCCAGCAGCAACGATGACAGGCCAACGGCCTTGAAGATCACCATCAGGGCGTCATTACCGAAGTAACGCATCACCGCCCGATACATGCCAAAGCGTATGAATATCGGAATGGCGATGATCGGTGCGGCAATGAACAACCAAGGGTGGTCAAGCGTGGGACTACCGGCATCATCGAAGCCAAGGCGCACAATGAAAGACATCCACAATGCCAGCCATACCAATACCAGGTCGACCACAACCTGAAGGGCGCGTTTTTTTCGACGTGGCAGGGCCAACAGCCCTGCTCTCAATTTTTCCATCATCAGAACCTGGTCCCGTCACTGCTTCCCGCAGATCTCGACATCATTGATACGGCTCTCCACACCAGTACAAACATGGTCGGCGCCTGTCGTTATTCTTTTGCTCCGGCGCGATAGCGGATCGCAAGCACCACCAACGGTGCATAGGCGATCAGCAACCAGAGCAAACCGTCGCCCTGCGACCACACGACATATGCGGCAATCGGCAACAACCAGAGCAGGTTGATCACCGACACCGCCAGTGTAACTGGTAAGTGCCGCCCGTACTGCCGCGAAGCAAATTGGTAGGCATGGCTGCGGTGGGCCTCGTAGACTTTCTCTCCTCGTACCAGGCGGCGCACCAGGGTAAAGGTCGCATCGACCACGAATACCCCCAGCAGGATCAACCATCCCCAGAACAGTGAGGACGAATGCCAGGCTGCCAACAAAGACAGCACGCCCAAGGTGATGCCCAGGAAACCACTGCCCGCATCCCCCATGAAGATCCGCGCTGGCGGGAAGTTCCAGAACAGGAAGCCCAACACAGCTCCCGCCAGTAACATCGGTGCCCAGGCCAATGAGGTGGCACCCGACAACGCATAAAGCAGGCAGGCGCCCAGACAAGTAGTGATCGCCTCTACACTGGCAATACCATCGATGCCATCCATGAAGTTGTACAAGTTGAGCATCCACACCAGGTAAAACGCGGCCAACACATGCCCAACCCAACCCAGCGCCAGGTCCATGCCGAACACCTGCAAGGGCGGCAGGCCACCCAACCAGGCGAGCGCCCAGATTGCCGCGCAGAAATGCCCCAGCAGACGCCAACGCGCTGCAATATGGCCATGGTCGTCCATGAAGCCGATAATCGCTACCAACGCGCCAGCGCCAAACAACGCGATCAATGAGGCAGCGTCAATCTGCCCTGCCACGGCCAATACCGGCAGCGCAAGCAGGAACACCACGACGATCGCCACACCGCCGCCACGCGGTGTCGGAAGGGTATGGGAACTGCGCGCATTGGGGATGTCCATGATGCTCCTGGCCAATGCATACCGGCGCAGCAGCGCAGTCATTGCCAGGGAAAGAATGACAACCAGGGGAATTAGCCAGTAGATCATTTACGAAGCGAGTCCTGATAATGCCGGGCAGTGGCCGACAATGCGGCATCCACTTTCACCGGCGGGTTCCATCCCAGCAGTGTGCGGGTCTTTTCGATGTCGACCGCAAGCGAGCCGCACAACCGCTGTGACAGCGCCTTGCGCCCCACACTGGCCGCCGCCAGGCGCAGCATCCAGGCGGGCACTGGCAACAGTCGCGCCGGCCGGCCCAATGCCATGGCCATGCGGCGTAGCAACTGGGTGGTCGACAAGTCCTCACCATCGCTGACAAGAAATACCTGGTTGGCCGCCGCCGGATGCGACATGCAAGTGACTACCAGATCGACCAGGTTATCCACGGCAACCAGGCTGCGTCGATTATCGATGGCCCCGAACGGCAGCATCACACCACGCTGCAGCCAGCGCATCATGGCCAGGAAGTTGGCCTTCACCCCAGGGCCATAAACCAGCACCGGGCGCACGATGACCACTTCGATTGCCCCCTCGGCCGCCAATTGCAGCAACTGCTGCTCGGCCTCGTGCTTGGAAATGCCATAAGGATCCTGGGGTGCCGCAATGTCATCCGCCCGGTAGGGCATACCCGGAGCGGTGCCCTCTCCATTTACTTTGATCGAGCTTATGAACACGAAACGCTTGACGCCAGCAGCTACGGCCTCGCGAGCAAGGTTCAGGGTGCCTTCAACGTTGACCTTGCGAAACGCGGCGAGAGGGTCAGTTTCGGTATCGTTCATGACGTGCACACGGGCCGCTGCATGCACAACCACGTCAACCCCCGATAGCGCGGACTGCCAACCGTCGGATACGGCAAAATCGCGACACAGCACCCGCTGCGCCTGCACCGCAATTTGAACGCTGTCGTTGCGTACCGCACACACTAGAGAACGCGCGCCGTCAGCAACGAGCCGCCTGGCGATCGCTGCCCCCACAAAACCGGTCGCTCCGGTCAGGAACACCTGTTGTGCCATGCCGGACACTCAGGCTTTGCGCCAGACGGTGCGGTTGATGTAGTCGGTGTAGCTCAGTACCACCCGCACGACCTGCTGCGACACGGGCCCACCTTCATAGTCTGGCACCACTGGTATCAGGCGCTGCCCTGCCTGGTGCTGGCTGGTGATCACCTTGACGGCTGCAAGCACCGATTCTGCTTTCAGCCCACTCATGATCAGTGTGCCTTCATCCATGCCTTCTGGACGTTCGTGGGCGTTGCGCAAGGTCACCGCTGGCAGGTTCAGCAACGAAGCCTCTTCGGTGATGGTGCCGCTATCGGACAAGACGCAAAATGCCGACATCTGCAACTTGATGTAGTCGAGCAGGCCGAATGGCTTGACGAAGCGGATCAGCGGATGATCCAGGCTTTCACCAAGGCTCTCCAGGCGCTTGCGGGTACGCGGGTGGGTCGAGACGATGATTGGATAGCCATATTGCTCGACCAACGCGCGCAAAGTGGCCAGCAGGTCGCGCAGGTTGTCCGGGCTGTCGACGTTCTCTTCGCGGTGGGTACTGACGATGAAGAACTTGCCCACTTCAAGGCCGCTGCGCGCCAGTACGTCCGAAGCCTCGATCTTCGGCATGTAGTACTCGAGCACTTCATGCATGTGCGAACCGGTCTTGATGATGGTTTCCGGGCGAATGCCCTCGGCGATCAGGTAGCGCCGCGCGTGCTCGGTGAGGACCATGTTGATGTCCGAAAGATGGTCCAGCACCTTGCGGTTAAGTTCCTCTGGCACCCGCTGGTCGAAACAGCGATTACCCGCTTCCATGTGAAATACCGGAATTTTACGGCGCTTGGCAGCAATGACTGCAAGGCACGTGTTGGTATCGCCATAAAGCAGCAGCGCGTCGGGTTGCTCGGCCTCGAACACTGCATCGGCCTTGGCGATGACTTCAGCAATGGTCTGCGCCGCGGTTTCGCCGGCAGCCCCCAGGAAGTGATCCGGCTTGCGAATTTCCAGGTCGTCGAAAAACACCTGGTTCAGTTCGAAGTCGTAGTTCTGCCCGGAGTGCACCAAGACATGATTGACCTGCCGGTCAAGCTCGGCAATCACCCGGCTCATCTTGATGAGCTCGGGGCGGGTACCGACCAGGGTCATGACCTTAAGCATTCAGTTGTTCCTTGATGTAATCCAAGTTCAGCAGCAATTGCTTGACGCCCTCGACATCGAGGCGTGCGGTGTTGTGCGAGGTGTAATCCTCAAGCTCAGAGATTTTCTCCTCGCCTTCGACGAAGTACTTCTTGTAATTGAGGTCACGGTTGTCGGCAGGAATGCGGTAGTAACGCCCCATGTCCTCGGCCTTGGCCATCTCCTCGCGCGATACCAGCGATTCGTACAGTTTCTCGCCGTGCCGAGTGCCAATCACACGGACCACGCTATCACTGACGAACAATTCCTTGAGAGCCTGAGCAAGATCGCCGACGGTAGAAGCCGGGGCCTTCTGCACGAACAGGTCGCCCTGCTCGCCATGCTCGAAAGCGTGCAGTACCAGATCGACGGAGTCCTCCAGCGACATCAGGAAACGGGTCATGGCCGGGTCAGTGACGGTTAGAGGCTCGCCGTTTCTCATCTGCTCGATGAACAAGGGGATCACCGAGCCGCGCGACGCCATGACGTTACCGTAGCGGGTCGAGCAGACGACCGTGCCCCCCTGGGGGATCATCCGTGACTTGGCCACCACCAGCTTCTCGGCCATGGCCTTGGAAATACCCATGGCGTTGATGGGGTAGACTGCTTTGTCGGTTGACAGCACAACCACGCGCTGCACGCCACTGGCGATGGCGGCATTCAACACGTTTTCGGTCCCGATGACGTTGGTACGAACAGCTTCCATCGGGTAGAACTCACAGGAAGGCACCTGCTTGAGCGCTGCGGCATGGAAGATATAGTCGACACCTACCATCGCCTGCTTCAGGCTGTCCAAATCGCGCACATCGCCAATGTAGAACTTGACCTTGTCATTGGCCAAGGCGATGCGCATGTCTTCCTGTTTCTTCTCGTCACGGGAGAAAATACGAATTTCGCGCACATTGGTATCGAGGAAACGCCGCAACACCGTATGACCGAAGGAGCCGGTGCCTCCGGTGATCATCAGGACCTTATTATCGAACATAAAACCTTCCCAGCTGGTGCGTGCAACCAACGCGGTGCACGTAATGAAATGAACGCATGCCAATTATGATGCCGAATATGCCAGGGACGTCACCGACGCTCACCCTGCCTCGAAGTATCGACATCAAGGGCCTGGGGCTCATGCGACAGCTCGCTGCCCGATCACCTGATCCTCACCTTGGCTGGCACATGATACAGGCTGAACCCCTCTCTTGGCGAAGGCCTCAGCTGCGTCAACCTCAATCACCATACGGGTACAGCAAATCTGCGCAGAAAAGGTGCTTACGTTCCCAATGGTTCCTCCTGCTGCCACAACCAAGCCAGCAGAACCCCCCACAGAAAAAATGAAACTATACCCGGATAAGGTTGACGCATCCCGACCTTCAGGGAGTTGTCGATCAATAGAATAAACATTGAAACACCCGTGACCGCCAACATACCCGGCTCACCAAGAATTCGACTCGAATGTTTCCAGACACCAAGAACCGTGTGCAGAATCAGTGCGAGTAGCGGCAGCAACGCCAAGGCGCCAAAATTATAAATGAAATCAAGATAGTAATTATGAGCGCTTGGAAACTTGCTGCGATCGGGCGGCCGCTCGTGACCGAACAGAAATGATGTCCAGCTTTCCTTCACGCCCCCAAGATAAAAGAGCCAGAATATGATTCGCTCACTCAGGTTGAGTGGCAATCTGGAAGCACCCGCCACAGCCTCTTCGCCAGAACTTTCTGCCACAGATACGCTTGGCGGGTCCATGATCGCAGAAACACTCGACGGCACCCCTTGCACCCCTGCCTGGGCCGACGGCACAGCCACCTGCGCCTCGATAGTGGACGCATTGAACTTGACGGCCATCAGTGGGTTATTCGATACATACAACATTCCGCCCCCCCCGCCAAGTGCTAGGACCGCGACCAGAAGCGAAGACCGGAAGCAGTAGCCGGGAGTCAGCAGCCCCATGACGCAAAATACCAGAACGCCTGAAGACAAAAGCAGCAGCGCGAGCATCGAAGCTGAAAGAACAGAGTACGCGCCAATCAGCGCCGCCAACACTAACAGCCAGCCACGCATCGAAACGTCATGCCAAAGCGAATAGAGAGAGATCAGATACCCCCCCACAAAAATGACGGGCACATACTGCAAATGCTGGTAGACATTGAACAACAATGCCGAAGAACTCAAGATGCTCTGGCCGGCCACGAGCGTGGCAGTCAGTTGCAAACTGACAGTAATCAGCAGAGCCCCCAGCAGCCCTCTCGCCAAAGACCGCAAGGCATTCCTCACGCTACCCAGCTGCACACCAACGATCAGGGCGAACATGGGCAGCATATATTGCGCCAGGAGAATGACCTTTCCGAAATCTACGCGTTCACCTATAAGCAATAGCACACTTGCACACATACCAAGAAAGGTTAACGATATGACCTTTAACACCCCATGGATGCGCCCATAACCACCAAGAAGCACGACAGACAAACCACAAAACACAATAGACAACGGTACCGGAAGTGAAGAAAGTCGCCCACCACTCTCATAATAAACCCCACCCTGATAAACACCGCCACCCAAGTGAAAAAACACCGGAACGAACAGCCCCGCCACCATGGCTATAATCACCCAGCGCTTTTTCCGCCAACCGACACCTGAACTATCATGCATAGCAGACGCAACAACACTGTCACGAAATCTATTCATGGCAGAACCTCACTAAAACAAGTGCCTGTGAAACACCCCAGATCAGGGGAGTTTTCCAAACAAGCTCATAAACAGGAAAATGGCGATATAACGCCAAAAGCCACGCCAGAAAGCTCAGCATCTTTCACAGTTAAGCACTGACAGGAGCAGGCGAATTAACGAACTAGGAATACCGCGATGGCATTAACTATACACATCAGATCAGGCAGCATCACACAATCGACAAAAATCAGATGATTCCTACAGACATATTCACCATATCAAGCCAGAGAATGGCGCCGATGTTTTTATCGAGGGGAGCGGGCCTGATATCGTCGCGCCTTGACGCATCGTCGACCCGGAACAAAATCTAGGCTCTGTACGAAAAGCAGACCAACCAATATTCAGAAGGGCGCAGTGACGGCGCCTGAAACGGTCAGGCGCCAGGGAGGGAGAGTACTCAGCGTTTCGCGTGCATACTGCGGATCAATTCGTGCCAGGTTGGGGCGATGTAGTTTGTTGCCTCACGGAACCGAGAGCCATCCAGCGAGCGATCGATCTCAAGCGCTGCATCCGGCTTGATTGCGATCTCCTTACCATATTCGGCGGCCACCAGCTTTAGCAGGTCGAACTTGGAGATCGGCTCTGCGGCCACATGATAGAGCCCGCAGAGCGCAGGCTGGGGAACCACGAAATCCTTCATGACCCGCGCCAACTCTACTGTTGGCAAACCGGAGAAGATCGCCTTGGTGAAGCCTTTTACTTCGCCCTGCTGCGTCAGGAACCAGTCGACAAGCGCATGGCTCGAACCCAACTCGTGACCAATGATGGAAGTCCTCAGTGTGATGGCATGAGGCAAGTCATGCAGTTCACCGATGTATTTGGACTTGCCATACAGGTCTTTGGCATCAGAGACATCGGACTCCCGATAGCCACCGACCTGACCGGAAAATACGCAATCGGTGCTGACATGAATCAAACGAGCACCAACCAGCTCACACAGTCGAGCGAGCCGGTGTGGCAGCAAGGCGTTGATAGGCAGCGCCGTCAATGGATCGTTGGCATCGGCCAGTTGCTTGATAAGACCGACGCAATTGATGACCACATCTGGCTTGAGCTTAGCGAATACCGTTACCAAGGCATCCTGATCGAGCACATCCACACCTCGCAAGATACGCTCGTGCGCCTGCGCGGGAAAACTGGCGAGCGCCGCTGCGCTGCGCAACGTGCCCCATGTCTCATGCGCCGCGTCAGCGGAAAACACGCGAAAGACGGCGTTGCCGAGCATGCCGGAGATGCCGAGAACAAGAACACGCGCCATAAATCGTCAACCTTCCCAAAAATCAGTGCTTGTAGATAAAACGTAGCAGCCTGTCAAAGGAGAACAGGATCAGCACATTAAGCAGAATCGAACCGAACAGCAGGTAGCTCTGCAGCGGCACATAGCCGAAACTGGTGTAGCGAAAAGCGATTACCTGTGCAATAAGCGCACAGAGAGCCAAGTTCCGACCTCCCAGTCGGTAGACCAAGTACTCGAACATCACCGCCACCAGCGAAAACATCATGACCGCAAAGAACAGGAACACGAATGAACCAGGGTAGAACAGAAACGCTAGGTAGCCCGGCAGCGAGATGAAATGCCGCCCATCATCCTGGGTGTTGTCATAGGACGAAACGACAAAGTGCTGGTCGTAGTAGGAGTTTACTTTCTTATCTAGGCGCTCACTCAACGCCTCCTTGAACACCGACCAACCTTGATGCTCAGACCCGACGACCGACATAACACCTTCCACTCCTACCCAGCGATCCAGGAAAAGCGTTGAGGTCTGTTCAGCCACGACATTAGCAACTTCGCTCCTGCGCGCGGCGCTCCCTCCCTCTGCCCCATCCTGCGCAGACCAATGGTAGTAAGTCATCGAACGCAAGTAGTTTACCGACAGCACGGAGACTGAAAAAAACACTACAAATGCTGCCACGACGTAAATCAGCAACCCCATCCGCAGGCGCTGCTCGACGCGGTGAAACATTGACACGGCGCCAAACATGATCGCTGAGCCATTGAGGATCATCCCGCGACTCCACAGCGAAATATTCGACAGGCAGCTTTCCAGCAAAGCCAGGGTGATCGCAATCCAATACCGCTCCCGGTTGATTTCAAACTCGAAGCGCAGGATGACGCAGGAAAACGATGCCATCCCGAACATCAAGAGCCAGGAATAAATACCATTCAAACCAAACGGCAACTGCAGCCGGGATACCAGCCCCCGTTGATAGATACCGTAGTACGCATTGCTCGCACACACGGCCACCACAGCGATGACGAACGCTACCAATAGCGTGCGGCGATAGCGCTGGTAGAAAGCGAACAACCCAGTATGGACGATGCCAGGAAGCGTTTCGGGGTAGCTGAAGAAACGTGGCCGAATCAAGCGCACCAGAAGGATCGCCGACAACGCGCAGGAGACCACGAGCAACGTCTTGTCCAAAGCGCCAGGCGAACCATCGAACGCGCCGACGGAAATATTGAATTTCCCGCCTGAAAACGCAGTGTGCACGCTGAACTTGAACCAGAAACCCAACCACAACAGAACGCCGATAAATGCGTCGAAGAAGAGTGCCTTGCGACCGAAACCGAGAAAGAGCACTGCCGTGGACAGTGCGGTGAACAGCAGGTAAACCCAAGCGCTACCCTGGTATTCAGGTAACGCGCAAGCCGTGAGTATCGTGATCGCCACGAAGACCACGACCCAAATTCCTTTAATCAGAAAATCCCAACGCATGAATACTCTCAGGCTAATTTTTATTATTCAACTCGTGCTGCTGATTTGACGGTACAACCATCGCCAACAGCACACCCCACAAAAAGAACATGATGACACCGGAGTAGGGCTGACGTAATCCAACCTTGAAGGTGCTGTCGACCAGCAACATGAAGAACACCACCAGCGTCAAGCCGATTATCGCCGGACGCCTCCGAAAATATTGCCACTGTCTTGACACGACCACACCGCTATATACCACCAGAACGACCAATGAAAGCAGTCCTATTAGCCCGAAATTGTATGCGAAATCAAGATAATAGTTCAGTGCGCTGGGGTGAAGCGCCCGGGCTGGAGCCTGTTCATGTCCGAGCAGACTAGCGCCCCAACTCGAGCCGATACCCTCGATATAGAAACCCCACCGCTCGGGGTAGCCCACCCCTCCCTCAGGCGGGGTACCCACTCGACCCAAGGTACCTGAAAGAACTTTAAGCCCCTCGACCTGCCAAGCCAGGCCCATGTACAAAGCCGCAAGCAACACACCGCATAACGACAGCAAAGGTAATTTCCATTGCGTGCCCAGCCTTCGCCCCAGCGAGATTTGCTGGATGACGAAACAGCCAGTACCCAGTACCAGAAGCCCCCCGGCAAGTACCGACCACGACAGGGTTACATAGGTGCCCATTAGCAACGCCAGCAGGTACAAGCCCCCCCCGACTTGACCGGTTTCTGCCTGCGTGAATATCGCTAGTAGATAGAGGCCGACGAACAGTACCGGTACATAAAGCAAATGCTGATAGATGCTGAAGAAATACACAGACGGCGAAAGCACTAGTTGCCAGTGCAGCACGGTAACCAGCAATTGCAACGGCACAATCACCAACAACACCACACGCGCAGCCTTGGCCAATTGCTCCATGCTCTTCTCGTGATTACCGTACTGCTGGCCCAACACCAGCGCGAACATTGGAAGAATGAACTGGAATAGCAGGATCAATTTCTGCCGCCCATCACCCGTGGTGTTCAACCCCAGCAGCAAGCTGGTCAGCAGCATGCCAATAAACACGAAGAAAAGGCTCAACAGCGCCAGCCGAGCAGTTGAATAGCCTCCCAACAGCAAGATACTCAAGTAGCAGGCGATGACCGAAAATGGAATGGGCAGCAGCGACAGCACGCCACCACTGCTGAATGCACTGGAGGGGTCATCGAAAATACCGCCACTGAACTGGAAAAACAGCGGAAGGAAAATAGCCAGCGCAATCAGCAGCAGCGCATTGTGCTGCGCCCGCCCCGCCACACCAATCTGCGGCAGCAAGCCTCGCCGCTCACTGGCATAGAACACCCACGATAGCAGCGCCCCCACCAGGTACAGCGCCGACAGCGCCTGCACACCCACACCGTAGAACAGGAATGGAATGCAGGAAACAAGCAGCAGGTTGGACAACATGTCCGAACCGAACACATCGCCTCCTCCCTGGCTCTGCAGAATCCGTAGACGAATTCGTTGCGCCAGTACCATGACCACGCCCCCCACCAGGGAGCACCCCACGGCGAGCCAGAAAAGCTGGCTCTTATGTGTCCATTCGAACCAGTCCGGTACCAGCCAGGCCCCCGCAATCAGCATCAAGCCTGCCAGCATCATGCCCATCAGTAGAAGCGCGAACAGTCGCTGTAGCCGGCCACCTCCTGCACCTTGTCGCTCGTGACGCACCAGGGTCGGTCCCAGCGCCTGGGAAAACACCGCACCCAAGATGCCGCCCAGGGCGAACGCGGAAAAAAGATCACCCGCGACATGCTTGTCGGCAACCAGCAGGATGAACAGACGGAATACGTAGACCGAGACGCCGATGACTACCGTCGAGCCGAAGTGTGGCAACAACAAACGTACGCTGGCGAGCAGCGGTGCCCACCCACCGGGGACACCCCAGGAAAACCCCTTACCCAGGCAAACCAGCAGTGGAGAGAAAGCCCAGGCAACGATAGCCGGCAACGCCAAAGGCCCGTCAACAAGTAGTGCAACTAACAGCGCCAGGCTGAGCCCCCCCTGAACAAACAGGAAGCGCATTGCGGCGTAATGCTGGTGCTTGAGCTCCTGCTCACTGAGGAATATCTCCGCCACCCACTCCGTGGCCCGACGTAACACCAACAGCAGAACAAACAACGCCCCACCATCGACAACCGGCGCACACAGCATCCACGCAACCACCCCCAGCGGCAGCAGCAGGATCAAGCGCAGACGCAAGATGCCAGCAGCATTGATTTGTTCCGACTCGGCCAGGATGAGACTGCGCGCGTTTCCCGAGAACGAATAGAACAACGCCACGGTGGCGCCATGGATGAGTCCGAAATCCGCAGCCAACCCTGGCTTGCCGAACAGACTGAGCCCAATCATGACCAACATCATGGCGAAGGTGTTCGCCATGAAGGCGATAGGAAAAACCATCACACGTATCATTGTTTCCTTACACGGGAAGACCCGTTGTGCGCGCTCAGCGCTCCAGTAGTTCGACCAGGCGAGCGACCTGACTGCGCATCTCGAAATGGATATCAAAATAGGCCCTGCCTGCTCGCCCCATCGCTTCCCGCTCGGTTTCTGCAAGGTCCTTCAATCGCCGTATGTTGACCACAAGTGGCGCCACCTGTTCAGCAGGCGACGCCAAACCTGCCCCGGCCTCGCAAACGACCCTGGCACCCTCTCCGTTCATCGCAGCGATGATGGGCCGCCCTGCCGCGAGGTATGCCTGGATTTTGCTGGGGATGGTCTGGGCGAAAGCTTCCTCGTCGGTCAGCGAAACCAGCAACGCCGATGAACGCTCGAAGATCTGCGGCATCGCTTCCATGGCAAAACGCCCCGGTAGGACGAGATTCTCCAACTCCAGTGCCTGTTTTCGATCCTTGAGCCACTCCATGCGACTACCACTGCCCACCAGTACGATACGTACCTGAGGATCATCACGCAGCTCGACGGCCGCCTCGACCAACGTATCCAGAGCCTGGGCCGTGCCAAGGTTGCCGGCGAACACCACGCAGAAGTGCTGTTCGAGCAGTGACTTGAACTCGGCCCCGACATCTTCCGCCGTGCGCACCGGGTCGACATTCATCGAGTTCGGGTAATAGTGAATTTTTTCCTTGGCCGCGTATCGTGACACCGGGTCTACGAAAGCGCGTGACTGCACAAGCAGCATATCGCAGCCGCGGTAGATTGCCTTGACCATCCAGCCGACCGCCCTGAGCGCATGCCGGTTGCGCACAAAGCCGGTAGCCGAGAGGCTCTCTGGCCAAAGATCCTGCACCCAGAGGGCTAGTCGCGCATTCTTCAGCCATTTGAGCAGGATGGCCGGGATCGCCTGTGTGATGGGAGACGGCGCAAAGACCAGGATGGCATCGAACTTCTGCCCACGCAGCAGCCAAGGCAGCATCAACAACCCGGAGAAAACGAAAGAGAGGTAGTTGAGGATCAGATTCCTCGCCCCACCCTTGCCTCTCGGCCACAGTGGCACGCGCACCACTTCCACGCGCCCCTCGAAACGCTCTCGCTGGGTGCCTGAAGCGCTATAGCCATCAAAGATGTCACCATCCGGGTAGTTAGGCTTGCCGGTGGCGACCACAACCTCATGGCCCTGCTCATCCAATTCGCGAACGATGTCGTTGATGATGAAACTTTCCGGCCAGAAATACTGGGACAGCACAAGAATGCGCACTGTTCAGGGCCTCGTCCGTGATGAGTGAATGCGGCGGTAAAGTTCCAACATGAGTGCAGCGTTGGCTTCGATAGAGAAATTCTCTTGTGCCCAGGCTTGCGCGCGCCGACCCAGCTCGCGACGCCATTGCGGCGCTTGCGCCATGCGTTGCAAGGCATCAGCGATCAATTCCGGGGCCGGCGTGGGCACTGCCAGGCCGGTCACCTCGTGGAGCAACGCATCAGGCACTGGGTTAGCAACAGCCACGACACTGGGCACGGAGTAGAAAGCGGCTTCGAAAACAGGCCGACCGGCCGCATCCAGGTGGGTGGGGAAACAGAGTATGTCCAACTTGGGATACAGCGAGCGGACATCGCCCACAAACCCAAGCAGCTTGACGTGATCAGCCAGTTGCTCACGCTCGATGATAGCCTCTAGTTCGCTGCGCACATCGCGGGCAAAACCGAACTTGCCCAATATCCATGCCTTCAGCCCGGACAACTCACGTGCATTCTCACCGGCTACCAGGCACTGGATGCGGACCCCACGCTGTTTGAGGATGCGCATCGATTCGACGAGCTCGAAAATACCTTTGAGTGGAATCAAGCCACCAAGAAAACCAACTGAAACGACATCATCGTCAGATTTTTCCACAGTTTTGGGCAGCGGCTCAGAGAGCTTGAGACCATTGTGGATAACGTTCAGCGAAAGCGTCGTATCCAACGTACCCGCGACGGTATGGTCGATAGGTACCACCGCGTCGGCGTAACGTCGCAACATTTCGTTCACCCAGCGTGTACGTCGCCCCTCACCGGGCTTTCGCTGCAAGGAACGGACATGCACGACCAAGGGCACCTTGAACAACCGTCTGGCGAGCAGCCCAAGGGGCAACAGCGTGATTTCGTTGATATGAATCAGATCGAAGGATCGTTGGCGAAGACGCCACAACCCCAGCAACGAGTAAGGCAGCAAGAACAGCTCGCGCAAGGGGATGATCCAGCGAATCTTCCGATAGTAGCCGTAGCGAGTGTTGTCGAACTGACTGAGGCCACGTACTGCGTGCACCTGCATGCCTGCGTCCGAGAAGGACTGGCAGACCACACCCTCAGGTGTCAGCACAGTGCCACGTACCCCCTCCTGATGCAGCAAGGTGTATAGCTCTATAAGACTTTTCGATGCACCACCGAACGCTGCGGCCGGGTGCAAATACAAGACATTCACAAGAAATACCTACTCGCGCTATACCGATAACCTTTTTGCACAGAATCAACCGCGCCTCATCTGGTAAAGCTTGCGCAAAAAGTCCCAGGCAAAGCGCTCACTGGGATAGGCGTCGTGCGCAACGGCCGGTCGTCGCAGGTAGTCCTCCAATTGGGACTCATTCCAACCCATTTTCTTGAGGAAGTACTTGCGATCTCGCTCCAGCTCTTCGGACGATGCATACGGCGACTGCCGCAGGTGCTCGAGCGCTTCATCTCGCGACATCTGCCCACTCATCACCAGTGTCGACAGGTGCAACTTGCGCTTATCTACGTCGAACTTCTGCGGAAGAAGATAACCTTGATAGAAACGAGTAAACACCGACTCGTAGTGTTTATACGGGTAACGCTTGTAAGCGTACTTCTGCTCCAGCAGGTCTAGCGCCTGATCCTTCTGATAGTCATACAGGTCCAGGAACGATGCCCACTGGATACCGCGCAACACCCGGTTGTAGAGGTAACCGGTGGTCCCCATGATTGGGAAGCTCTTGATTCGCACCGCGTTGCGCCGGGCGATTGCCTTGATATTGCGCTTATCCCACTTACGCCAGTTCCAGTCCTCTGGCATCGGCATGCCTTCGGTCGCCGAGTTGCTGCCAGACAGGATGTACTTGATACCGTAACGTCTGGCCTGTTCGTAGTTCACCGCCAACATGGCGTTGTCATAGAGCAGTTCGACATCGATGACATCGGCATCGAAGAACGCCTGCATCAGGCCCTTGTATTCGGGCCAATCGATCACATGGGTGTAGAGGTCCACGCCCAGGTGAGTCACCAGGTTCTTGATGTTGTTGACCGCCAACTCGGAGTTCCAGTTGTTATCCATGTGCACGGCCAGGGGGCGTAGCCCTTCTTGCAGCGCAAGATGGATGACGTACGAGCTGTCGACGCCACCAGAAAGCCCGATGATGCAGTCATACGGTTTGCCTTTACCCGCTTGCTTCACCTGCTCGATGAACGCCTTGCGCTTCTCGAGGCGCTCTGCCTCAGGCGCAAAAACCACGCCATTGACGCGTTGCTTGAAGTACGTGCAGTAATTGCAAACGCCATGCTCATCGAACACGATGCCAGCGGCACTATCATCCATTACGCAACGGGTACAGACCTTGTGTTGTTTAGCCGACATCTTTGCCCCTGAAAAGCGCTTCCAACTCTGAATATTTTGGGTAACTGATCAACACCGCGCGGTGTGGTCCCTGCAGCACGAAGAAGCTCCCTGCGGCAACGGCGGACGCGCCAGCCTTGATCGCTTCGAGGAAATCCTGCAAATTGGCCGCGCCTCCCAGTGCAACCAAGGGTACATCCACGGCACGCGCAGCCTCCTCGATCAAACGAAGATCATAACCTTGTTGCATACCGTCACGGTCGACCGCATTCAATAACACCTCTCCCGCTCCTGCTGCGACCAAAGCCTTTAGCGCTGTCAGCCAATCGGCCTTCAAGACACTGCGCTGGGAGGACGACCAGAGTCGGTAGCGTCCCAGCCAGTCTTTCTTCACATCCACGGACAAGACGACGCTCTGACTGCCAAAACGCTCAGCAATCTCGGTGAGTAGATGGGGGGTGGCGATGGCGGACGTTTGCAGAACGACCTTTTCCACACCGGACGAGAAGATCCTGTGCGCCTGCTCGACCGTAGAAATGCCGCCACCATACCCCAGAGGCATGAAGCATTCCGCAGCAATGCTTTCGATAAGCTCGTAGTTCGGCTCACGCCCTTGCCGGCTTGCATCGATGTCAAGCAGCATCAGCTCATCCACTTCCTTTTCATTGAAGATACGGATGGCATTGATCGGGTCGCCGATGTACTTGTGCTTGCCGAACTTCTGGGTTTTGACCAAACCGTCTTCACGCAGGAGCAACGCCGGAATCACACGGTGCTTAAGCACATCACACCTCTAGGAAATGTCGGAAAAGGTCCATGCCGAATCGATGACTCTTCTCCGGATGGAACTGGAACCCCCAGATGTTCGACCTGTGAAACGCGGCGACAAAAGGCTCGCCATGGTAACACTCGAGCAACACATCATGGGGATCGGCGCATTCGACCCTATAGGAGTGCACAAAGTAGAAGCGTCGGCTATCAGCCGTCGCTGGCAGCAAGACGCTCTCGCGAACCTGACGTACTTCATTCCATCCCATGTGGGGCACCTTGATACGTGTATCCGAAGGGCGGAAACGCACGGCACGGGCATTGATCCAACCCAAACCGGCAGTTTGGCCTTCTTCACTGCCACGGGTAAGAAGCTGCATGCCCAGGCAGATACCCATGATCGGCACTTGTCTTTCGTGAACGGCTTGCTCCAAAGGCTCGACCCAACTCCCCCCCCGCAAACACTGCATGGCATGATCAAACGCACCGACCCCGGGCAGGATGAGTTTGTCGGTAGCCTCCAGTTCGCTGGGAGAGCGTACGATCTGAGCGTCTCCGCCCACGTGATGGATCATATTGATGACTGAAGCAAGGTTGCCGCAGCCATAGTCGATTACCGATATCTTTGTCCTGGCCACGGGTTAGTTCCGTACAGTTGATTGATCAGGCTTCGGGAGAATGCCAGCTGCTTTGCCAAGATTGTCGACAAAGCCCGCTCGACAAAAAGATTCTGCCACCGACAGCGACACGCCCTCTTCAGTCAGCCGGGCGAGCCCCTGTGAAAGCGCCGCAGGCGAGGTAGCCAACCATGTATCACCCGAAGCGATGATAGGTAGCATCAACTCATGACCTGGTAATGCCAAAACAATCGTTCGCACGCCCATGGCCAATGCATCGTAGTGACAAGCCGAGGAGATGCTCAGATGCACGTCAGCCCGCGCCATCAGTAAATGCGTAGGCGTGTCGTCAGTAGCTCCAAGGATGCGTACACGGCTGTCGATTGCCAATTCCCGGTAGGCCTCATCTCTATCGTAAAACGGATGAAGCTTGACATTCAGTACAAACGGCCGAGTTTCAAGTGCGACAAACTGCAACATGAAATCAACCAGCGCATCCACCGCTATCCCTTGAGTAGTCAATAGTATCTGCAATGGCTGCGACTCTGGCCGCGCAGCAGCCCATGCACTGCGGATGGCGCGGTACTCCTCGACTACAGCGCAACCGCATGGCACGACACGCTGCAGTCGAGCCAAAGCGGAACCCGCGAGATAGTCGCGCCAGTATGAACCATAGGCCGCCAACACATCCGGCAATAGTATGTCGGCATCAGTCTGGTCTAACGCCGCTGCCGGCAAGGCATCCGGGTGGTCAGCCGAGAAGATGCCGTGCTGCAGTTCAACGAACCGAATGCCAATGCGTTGCGCTGCATGCATCAGCGCATAGTCGCCGGTATCGGCAACAAAGACCGCTGTGGGGCGCTGCCTGCGCAGAATCAACGAATAGAACCAGACTTGCCAACGGAACTTCGAGTAGACGGACTGAACATGAGCAGCGCTCAACGTGCCCTCTCCAAAAGCCTTGTTTACCGCTGTAGCCAGGCTCGCGAACTGACCATCCCTATCACGCAGCCGACACACTCGCGCTATCAGCGTGGAGGCAATCTGGATAAAGGTTACATCCAGATTGATCGGCACATCTGCCTGCCGTTCCCGAGGCGCGAAAGTCGTACTGTTACAGAAGGACCATTTTGCACCGCCGTTGATGCGCTCAAGCAGACTGTCGAAGTAGATATCGACGTAGCGCCCGTTGCGCTGGGTACGTAGTGCAGAGCTATAAGTCTTGACGATGTACAGACATCGCCCACCAAGCAACACTCGCAAAGCGCCGAACAGCGAGCGCACTCCGCGCCACAGCAATGCAGCACGTCCCAATCGCCCCTGAGGGGCAAGATCAAGTCCCATCATTGCATGCCCAATGGGTGCGCGCAGCAGACGCCACAACGCAATACCGTCCCGCTGAAAAGCAAACAGGCCATGCTTAGACTCTGCCAGCGCCAAGCGCTGTGCCACTTCCTTTTCCGTCAACACATCCGGACTCTTAGCTATCCATGTTGAAAATGCGCGCCACCAGCTCCATCGACTTGAAGGCGTCGTCAATGCTTGTCAAATCATTCTCTTGGCCCCGCGCTGCACGCACGGTCTGTTGCGCTTGGAACAGCAAGCCAGGTTTGTACATCGAATCAATCTCATCGATTTCCAGCGACTGACTACGACGCTCGCCCTTGAACTGAACGGAAATTTGCTCCAGAGGGCGCATTTCCAGGCGCTCTGCAGGCGTATTAACAGTAACTACCCACGGACCTGGGCCGTTCCAGATACCCTCATAAAGGCCACTGTCCCCACTCGAGAACGTTATGAAGGCCAGTACTAACCCCGGGTTGACGGGGTTCCATTTGACAATATTTTCAACCGAAACCACCTCACCACGCCCAAGAACTCGAAGGTAATCTATCAAATGGATAGAGTTTGCGAACATGTAGTTCTCGACCATCAACGGTGGGTTATTGTGAATGGTCAACGCGGCGTGTTGATCTTGCTGATCAAGTACCTTGATGAACCTTGGCTCATCACGTTTCTGCTGCAAGCGCTCGATCGCATGACGAGTACTTGAGTAGGCTCTCCTGTTAAGCGCCACATGGACACGGGCGCGCTTTGCCAATGCCGCATCACGGATAGCGCGAGCATCGGCCAGGTTGTAACCTGCGGGTTTCTCTAGTAATACCAGCCAAGGAAACTCGAAGCAACGTACAGCGATATCCGCCATGTGCAATTCGGTTACAGTGACGACAACAATATCTGCCTGAGTACTTTCATACATTTCTTCCAAAGTATCGAATACCTGGATGTTTTCGTAATCAGTTACCAACGCTTCAGCTCGGTTACGGGTTCTGGAGGTTATACCTACGACCTGTGCCTCAGCCGTTCCCTCAAAGGCCTTCAGGTGCTCCGAGGCCATGTAGCCAGCGCCGACGATTGCAACTTTCAACTTAGATATCATCTTTCATGCCCACGTGAATGTCTTTTGGGTCGGCAACGAACCGTCCACAGCGGTCACGGCCGCGCCGGTCTCGCCAGAAACGTAGGACGCGACCAGTGCCGCCAAGGCATGACGCCCCACTGAACCGTCCGGGAAGGGATTCCCAGCCAGCATCGCAGTCCAGACGTCTGCGGTAGGCTTTAGTACATCAGCCGGAGCGATAGCAAACTGCTCAAGCCGTGCAGGCATACCATAGCGGGTGGTGGGCAGCTCTTTAAATTCATCCTCACGACGAATCGCACGCACACTACCAGCCAACTCATCGACTGTGATCTGGCCATTTCGGCAGCCATAAATCACCTGTATCCCATGCCCCAGGTCACCACCAGCCTCCAGAGTGAAACGGATACCACTGCGGCTGACAGCGCGTAGCTGTCCAGAATAATCCGCATATTGCGCGCCTCGAGGGTTAGGCACCTTTTCATCGTCGATCCAACATTGAATCGACTGCAAATGCTCGCCTGTCACATAGCGGAACATTTCAAAATAATGGACCGCATTCATTGCAAGGCCGAAGTTCGAGGCATGCACGGTAATGCTGCGTAGGTCACCGTACTCCTTGCTGGCAAGCATCTCGCGAATACGCGTGTACTGTTCCATGAACTGCATCTGGTGGTTGACTGCCAGACACACTCCGTTCTCTTCGCATGCTTGAATCATGGCATCGGCCTCGGCGAGAGAAACGGCCATCGGCTTTTCACAAAGGATGTAGCGAAAGCCACTGACCGCCGCCGAACAGACAAGCGCTGCATGACTCGGCGCCGTTGTCGAAACGGTAAGTAGCTCGGCCTTGGATTCGGCCAGAAGCGCTTCAGCGCTTGGGTAAACCTTATCAGCGAGGAAAGGAAACTCCTTTAGCGTCTCATCGATTGCCCCTTGGAAGAGGTCATATACACCCACCACTTCGAAGCCAAGATTGATCGCCACTTGAATATGGCGACGCCCCATTCGGCCAAGCCCAACAATCACAAATTTCATGGAGTACGCCCCTGTTCAATATGTTTTAAAATAGCGTGCGCCAAGTACCCGTGTGTTTCTTGCCGCAAGTGATGGCCGTCCACCATGTAGCACTCGTCTGCAAGGGAGACGTCAAGCACTGAGGCACCGAGCTCCTGGCGCAGAATATCATTAGTTTCAGTAATTCTCTGGGTCACGCCCGGCAATAGGCGCTCATAGAATTTTGCCCCTAGAACCGGAATCCACAACAGACCGATATCACGCTCCCGCGCAACATCTCTAAATGCTCTTACATTTTCTCGGAAAACGTCCGCTTTAACGTAGGAAACTTTCCGATATTTACGCAAGCGTTCAAAAATCCACTTCCCGCAGCGGGGGAAAAACCGGGTAAACAAGCCAAGCGCTTTCTGCTGGATGATTTCATTGCGCGAAAATGCACGGGGCGCACAGTCAACAATCCCGACTTGTATAATCAACCAACTCACTGTTCGCCTAGAGCTTAACCAGTACTCTGACTGCGCCAACAAATCACTTGATGTTGCGCCACCAAGAGATAGCTGAAGCCACTCGAAGTTCGGCAGCTTGCTCCGCAGCAAGAAAGCCCAAGTATCGTCCAACAGCAAAGCTTCTGGTTGTTTCCTACCCAGGGCCAAACTATCAGTAAGCAGCAATATTGTATCTTTCATCGGGTAAACCATGGCATCGTGTATGCTCGCATCGAGCAGAACCAAGTAATAACGAACAACACTATCTGACCGACAAGCGCACCCTGAGCAGCGCCCACTGCCCCGTGTCGCTCAATCAACAGGTAGCACGCCACAGGTGTCAGCAAGGCTGCAGCCGTAGAAGCGTAGGAAAGATACTTATTCTGGGCTGCATAGTTAATATAGAGCCCCACCATATAGTACATGCCTGTAAATGCACCAGAGAAAAACAACCAAGGCAGGTAGCCAGTCGCGGCAGCGTAGTCTTCACCTGCGATAAATACAACAAACTCCGGGACGACCGCGGAAAGTACTGTAGCCAGCACCAGAACGCCCACAAAATACACATACGAAAGCCGAACCAGCTTACGCCGTACACTCTCCTGATCCAATGCCAAACGAGAATACAGCCAAGGCACATAAGCTTTGTTCAGCGAATCCACCATGAGTGCCATGATCATTGATAGCTGAGCCGCAACGGCATAGACCCCAACCACCGCAGCACCTTTAAGATGCCCCAGCACCAGGCGGTCCGACATAGAGATCACAACACCACTGATCGAATGAGGAATGATGGGCAGGCCGAACGCCACCAACCATCGAAAACTCGCTCCGTCGAAGATAAACACCAACCAGCCCGAACGCCACATACTGAAAACTGCAACAACTGCAAATGCGATGAAGGCCAGCAGCTGTCCCAGTACCCTGCCCACGCCCTGCAGCTCAAGAAGCAAAACCAGTATCAATGAGGCTGCTACATTCAGCAAAGTCATTGACACCTGAAAGACGCCGTACTGCAAAGCTCGGCTTTTCACCTGCGCACACGCAAGCCATGCATTGCAAATAGCCAGGGCACCCGCAGAGGCTATAGCACAACTAATCCAGCTCGCAGGCAGAGGCAGACGCTCCTTAAAAAACGCCCCAAGAGGAATCGACAGTACGGTACCCAATACCGTTAGCAAGACGATCACACAGATACTCGTCCCCGCAAATACTGCAAAACCGGCTTGATCAAGATGATAATACTGCCGGGTGAAGGCTGCTCCGACTCCAAGGCTGATGACCGCTGTCGCGCAAGCACAAAGGATCGTGAAAACAGCCACGAATCCATACTCTTCTGGACCCAACGCACGCGTGAGTATCGGTAGCAGTGCAAAGGGAACCATGGCGTTGGCGATGTTACTGACGAAATAGATTACTGCGCTCCTGCCAAACCCTCCCACATTCACGGAGTAATCGCCATGAAGTGACGAACCTTTTCAAGGTCATCAGGAGTATCTATATCGAGAGACCGCTCACGCGGCATAATGTAGCCCTGCGTCAGCTCCGATAAGAAACTACGAGACTCAATAAACCAGGAAGTCTTTGCCACATAAACAGCACCATTCAACCGATAAATACTCGGAAGCTCCTGTCGACGCGAATACTGACTCTTGAGTAGCGGATCAAGAACACCATTGTCACTCAATGAAAACATCCAGAACGGGCTCTCCTCTACCTCACACACCGATACACAGGCTGGTGCCTGCGCATCGATACATAGGCGAACAGCTTCATCAATATCCTCTGCCGTTCGCAAAGGTGAAGTCGGCTGCAACAGGACAATATAATCGTACTCCGGCAAGCGCTGCAGGCAATCTATCACGACATCCACACTACTGGCCGCGTCCCCAGCTAGCGACAGATCACGAACAAAGGGAACCTCGCACCCCAGCTGCGCTGCTACCGAAATAATTTCAGCATCGTCACTGGAGAGTACGAGCCTGTCCAGCAGGGTCGAATGACGCGCCGCTTCGATGGTCCAACCTATCAATGGCTTTCCAGCCACATCAATAACATTCTTTCGAGGGATACCCTTCGAACCACCACGCGCAGTGATCAGTGCGAGAATTTTGTGCCCTGAATACATCTTCAGCTCCACTCTCGCTGAGCACGCTCGTACTCCTCAAGCCGACCTATATCCAGCCAGTACTCACGCAATGGGTAGGCTGCTGTTTTTCTACGCTGCTCTCCCAATTGTTGAAAGAGGCTAGGCATATCGAAAAATTCTCGCGAGGGAATCAAGTCCAATGCTTCACTGGAAAGCACATAGACACCGGCATTCACAAAGAAGTGATGCGTGGGCTTTTCCTCTATCCCCGTGATAGCAACACCCTTAACACTCACTACTCCATAGGGCACTTGAAATTCGTGCTCACGAACGGCCATCGTTGCAACCGCACCATGCTCCTCATGAAAGCTGAGCATTTTTTCGAAATTGGCTTTGGTAATCAAATCACCGTTCATGACAAAAAACGGTGCCTGTGGTCGCTCCGGCAGCAACGATAAAGCACCTGCTGTGCCCAGCCGTTCGTTTTCATGCAGGTATTGAATTTCGACCCCCCAACGCTCGCCGTTGCCGAAATAGTCCAAAATCACGTCAGCTTTATAGTTGACCGAAATGAAAAATCGTCGAAAGCCTTGTTCGATAAAGCTCTCGAGAATGCTCTCGAGAATCGGTTTCCCACCGATGGCAAGCATTGGCTTCGGGCAATTGTTGGTGAGCGGTCGCAAGCGCGCACCCAGCCCACCCGCCATCAATACAACCCAGTTCTCACGCGCCGAAACTCCGAGAAAATCATCGATGGTTGCCAGTCCGACGAGCACTCCCTGTTCATCGACCAAAGGCAAATGATGAAACGTGAAACGGCGCATCATCGCCAGAATTTCTTCCCGTGGAGTATGTGGCGATCCTGTCCTAGGCTTAGTGTTCATCGCGCCAGCCACTGGGCCATCCAGATCCTGCCCGTTAAGAATGGCACGCCTGACATCACCGTCGGTCAGCAACCCAACAAGGCGCATGTCCTCGTCAGCGATCAAGGCCATTTGTATACCTGATGCATCAATCCGACGTATAGCCTCCCGGAGGGACACATCAGACGAAACCACAATATCTTTCCAATTCTTCATTAATCTAACTCACACGGCGGGCCGGGTTGCCGACTACCGTCGTACCGGCGTCCACGGTATCGACGACAACAGCCCCAGCACCCACTACTGCATTCCTTTTCACCGTAACGCCCGGAAGCAGTACAGCACCCGCACCAATAAAAGCGCCCCCTTCCACCCGGGCCTGGCCACACAAAGTGGCACCTGGGCCTATGAAAGCGAGCTCTTCAACATGGCACTCATGATCGACGAGTGCTCCGGTATTCACAACAACCCCACCAGCAATCCTGCAGCCCGGTTGGACGATGGCGCCAGCCATGATCTGCACGCCTTCCCCTAATTCACAGCTAGCAGCAACTACAGCCGAGGGATGAACCACCGAGACGAAACGATACCCATGCTGCCGAAACCTCTGATGTACGCGGATACGGAGTGTTTGCCCGGGAATCACACCGATACCGTTCGCCAACAATACCTGTTGCGTATCTGAGCACAACACATCCTCATCGCCACCAACTGCCTCAAGCCCATACCATCCGTTGTGTTTCGCCAACTCCGGCGCTGAAACCCCCACCAAGTCGTGACCACAAAGCTTGAGTACATCCAGGACGACGCGAGCATGCCCGCCCGCACCAAGCAACAGAACCGGCAAACCACTCATGCCGAATCACCTGCGGCATAGTCTTGGTCGGCCACTTGGCCAATCAGGTCCCAGGCATGCATGGGCGCGCGACCAGAACCAAGACGAGCGCTAGTCAGATCTTTGGCCAAAATTCGCTGGCCACGCGCAACAGCGCGGGCAAAAACAAGGCTCTGGCGAGCGGCCTTACGCGTGTCCCACTCACTGACTTGCGGCGCCTTCACTGCCTGTCCCATCATCTGCTGCACCAGCCGAACCTGCTCCACGAGAGTTCTCAGTTCATCGGGCGCCAGCGACGCAGCGTGATCCGGTCCCGGCAACGCACGGTCGAGCGTGAAGTGTTTCTCCACGATGCACGCATTGTTCGCTACAGCCGCGACAGATGCCAGTACCCCCTCCGTATGATCGGAATAACCAACCGGTAATCCAAAGGTGTCGTGCAGTATCTTCATTGCTCGAAGATTGACCTCTTCAGGACGTGCCGGATACTGCGAAGTGCAATGCAACAGCGCAACCTGTTTCGTTACCAGAGCACGTGCTTCAGCACGCGTCCAATTGATCCAGACATGCTCCAGGCTTGTCGGAGGCTGGTCGAATTCGAGCCCATGAGCGAGCACCGCCAACGCCTGGTCTATTTCTCCCAACGTCGCCATACCTGTCGACAGGATCATCGGCCGCCCCATCCTTGCCACGGCCCATAGCATCGGGCCATTGGTTATCTCTCCGGATGGAATCTTATAGACTGGCATATCGAGACCGCCGAGAAACTGCAGGCTTTCGTGATCGAATGCTGTAGAGAGAAAGTCCAAGCCCAGTTCACGCGCACGGGCTTGCAGCGGAAAATGCCATTCATGGGGCAACTCGAGCTTCAGAAGCATTTCAAGCTGGCTGTCCTGTTCACCCGTATTGCGCTTCTGGTAAGCAGCCTTCGGAGCGCTAGCCGATGCCAAAAGGCGAGCGTTGAACGTCTGAAACTTGACAGCATCGGCACCTGCCGCAGCGGCAGTCTCAACCAACGCCAGAGCCTTCTCGAAATCGCCATTATGGTTAACGCCCGCTTCGGCGATGATGTACACACCGCTACGTTCGAAATAATTCATGCTCAAACCAGGTCGTGAAATGTTTTGGGTAGTATCGCGCTAAATTGCTCAAGCACCGCTACCGTACTTGTTGCTGCGCAACCCTGCCCATAAGGGTTGAGTATGTGCCGACAGCGCTCTGCGAAGCCTACGTCCAGGGCCTTGTGCAGCGCATCACGGATCGAGGCTGCTTCGGCTGTACAGTTCAAGACCGACTCCGCAGCAAGACGGCCCTGCTGCCGCGTACCAATGTTTACCGTCGGCACGCCAAATGCCGGCACTTCTATGATCCCGCTTGACGAATTCCCGACTACTGCGCTAGCAAGCGCTACTGCACTCAGATAACGCCTGAAGCCCAGCGATGGGATCGCCAGTACGCGCTCCGGGTTGGCCGCAGCATATGCTTCGAGCATAGGAATGATTGACCGCCCGCCGTTATCCGCATTGGGATAAGTCAGGATAACCTGATATCCAGGAAACGCGTCGAAGGCAGTGAGCATGGCGTTAAAGGCTTCGGACGCATCGCTCTCCACAGCTGTTTCCGGATGATACGTCGCCAGGAAGAACGGTCGATCAAGGTCGAAGCCAAGGCTTTCCGCCAGCACCCGACGATCCATCCGCGGCGTGCGTAACATGTGATCTAGGCCAAAGGCACCAACATTGAACACTCGCTCGGGAGCTTCCCCCATTTGAACTACGCGCTGGCGATAGGGCTCAGCCGCGACGAAATGCAAATACGCCAACTTGCTGATAGCATGGCGCAACACATCGTCGTAAGCACCTTCGGTAATCTCGCCACCATGCAAGTGGGCCACAGGAATACGCATCACAGCAGCAACCTGCACGATCGACAGAGCTTCGAATCGGTCGCCCAGCACCACAAGAACATCCGGAGCCAGACGCTCCAGCGCATCGGCGAAACCAAGTGTCCCAAGACCCATGGACTTGGCAACGCCCACGGGAGTATCGGAAGAGAGCAGCATCTCAACCTTGGCATCAATCACGAACCCATCGGCGACGATATCTTTCCAAGTTTCACCAAACTCTGGAGATAGGTGCATTCCACTAACCAGCACCTGCAGTTCCAAGAGTGAGCTTGCCTGGATATCCTTCATCAACCAATAAAGCAGACCATACTCAGCACGGGTAGCAGTGAAAACAGCTACCTTGCGCTTCACTGCAGATGCTCCGGAAGTACACTACTCGGCAAATTGACGACGCGCTCGACCAACCAACGAGACTGCTCGAGCCCATCGTGCAGGCAGTCGGAGTATGCGGGCAGATCACACATCAACTGCCATATTGGGCGTGTCATGACACCTGCAGCGTTACACGTCTCAAGGAGGCCATCACGCTCAGTACGATCGGGGCAAATCACCGCATTGAGCCAGTAATTCGACCGGCAATGATCAGGCTCCAACATGAATGTGAACTCACTACCCGCCAAGTGAGACGCATAGCGCTCAGCCAATTCACGTTTGGAGGCAATGAAAAGCTCCAGTTGCTCAAGCTGGGCACACCCCAGAGCCGCGTTGAGGTTTGGCAAGCGGTAGTTGAACCCTATTTCGTCGTGTACATACTCGAAAGGATGCGGGCGCTTGGCCGTTGTCGTCAGGTGCTTGGCACGCCCCCCCAACTCATCATTGGTCAGAATCATTCCCCCGCCGCCGGTAGTAATGATTTTATTGCCGTTGAAACTCAGGGTACCCAACAGGCCGAATGAGCCGGTATGCCTACCACGGTAGAAACTACCCAGGCTTTCCGCAGCATCTTCGACCAGCGGCAGGTTCCATCGCTCACAGACCGCCAGCAACCCATCCAGGTCGGCCGGATGGCCAAAGGTGTGCATCGGCAGACAGGCGGCGATTCGCTGGTCACCGACCTTGGTTCGGCAGCTACCGTCGATGTCCAGCCGCGCGTGTTGATCCAGCCAGGCCTGCAACGCCGTCGGCGACATTCCGAGGGTGCGTCGATCCACATCCACGAAGATCGGTTGTGCGCCACAGTAGGCAATCGCGTTACAGGTGGCGACGAACGTCAACGCCTGACTGATAACCAAGTCTCCCTGCCGTACCCCGGCCAGCAGCAATGCCACGTGCAGCGCGGCCGTTCCATTGACCGTTGCAATCGCGCGGGCTGCGCCGGTGTAGGCCGCTGCGTCATTCTCGAAGCGGTCGACAAAGGCGCCAACGCTGGAGACGAATGTCGACTCGATGGTTTCCTGGACATAGCCCGACTCCTGCCCTTTGAAAACGGGGGCATGCAAAGGGATGAACTCTTGGGTTCGATACTGCTCGCGAACGAAGCGGACAAGGGCGTCAAACATGGTAAGCACTCAAACGTTGTAGATATCGGCCTTGTATTTGCTCAGATTCTCGGGGCGCACCATCCACTCGACGGTTTTTTCCAGTCCCTCGCGAATGCTGTATGCCGGCTTGAAACCGGTCATGCCGTTGATCTTGGTGTTGTCACACCACAGCCTGAAGACTTCAGACTTTCCTGGACGCAAGCGTTGGTCATCGATAAGGAACTCGACGTCGCTCCCCATGATGTCCTTGATAAGATTCAGTGTGTCGCCAACCGAAATTTCGAAGTTAGAGCCTATATTGACGGTTTCGCCAATAGCCTTGTCGCAGCGTGCAAGCTCCAGAAAACCACGGCAGGTATCGGCTACATAGTTGAAGTCGCGGGTCGGTGACACATCGCCCAACTTGATCTGCTTCTGCCCACTGGCGATCTGCGTAATAATCGTCGGAATAACCGCACGTGCAGACTGTCGCGGGCCATAGGTATTGAACGGCCGGGCGATGGTTATTGGCAGGTCGAATGCATTGAAGAAACTGATGGCCATGGCGTCGGCGCCGATCTTCGAGGCGCTGTAGGGCGATTGCGCTTGTAGTGGATGCTTTTCATCAATCGGCACATACTGTGCAGTCCCATACACCTCGCTTGTGGAGGTATGTATGACGCGCTTGACGCCATTTTCTTTGGCCGCCTGACAAATATTCAGCGTGCCTTTTACGTTGGTATCGACATAACTGTCGGGTGCCACGTAAGAATAGGGAATCGCGATCAACGCAGCCAGGTGGAACACCACATCCACATCACGTGTAATGTGCTTGCAGAAATGCGGGTCGCGCACATCACCGCTGACCACCTCGATTGCCGAACGACAATCGACGTCCTCCAGCCACCCCCAGTTATTAAACGAGTTGTATTGGGACAATGCCCGTACGGAATAACCTTCGCGAACGAGCAGTTCGGTGAGGTGAGAACCGATAAACCCATCGGCCCCGGTAACAAGTGCTTTCATGACGTTTCTACTCGCTGATTCAGGCTTTCCAGATGGGCTTCTTAAGCGCCCACCCAGCAGACGTTTTTTCCCACAGGTGAGGAGTACGGAATTCCTCAATCACTTCGAGGAAGCGTTCCTGGGTAATACCCATATAGTCCAAGCACTGCTGTTGGTAAATCGCGGGGAATTCGCCGTCGAAACGCTTTATCAGCGCGATGGCCTCATCACGGGTGATATCGCCGTTGCGAATTTCCTGGGCAGCATCATACGTGGCACGACCGATGCCAAATTTGGTATAGGTGGTGTAGTAATGCAGCCAGTCAATCATGTCGTCGAGCGAGCTGTACTTACTGAAACTTCCTTCTGTTCGGAAGTCATTTGGCATGAAGTCAGTATTTTCTACGGAAAAATAGTAGGTTTCCTGCGGGTGCCATTTCAGGTAGTAACCAAGGTAGTGAACTTCAGTTCCAACCTTTTCGATGCGGTACGGATCGACCGGCAGGTACGCTTCCAGGTCAGCTAGCGTAAACTTGTACTCTTCCATCAGTTGCTGGGCGCTTACGCCCCCGAGGTACAGGTCTGCCATCTGATTTTCGGCGGTGTAGTATTTGGGATCACGAGTCGGCTTGTCGTTGTCCTGAATGGCATTACCGTACTCGGCTTCGTTCTCTCCGAAAATGACCAACGGAATATCCAACAAAGCCGACATCTTGGGCGCCAGATTTTTCTGACCAAGTATGAATGGTTGGAAAGGGTGGCAGAGTTTTTCAAAAGCCAACCGGGTAAGGGTTCGGTGAACTTTCTTGTTCTGATGGTAGGTGTAGTTAGCGAAGCCCGCATTGATCCATGCATCGAAGTTGCGCCGCCCAATATCCGTGTAGATGGCAGGGGGCCAAGTCACCAGGATAGGGTTCATCCCATACTTGTACTTCAACACATGAGCAGCCATTACGCTGTCCTTCCCGCCACTGCCCGGCACCACTACGTCATAGCGGCCATCCGAGCGGCGATGGCGATCGCACAGCTCCTTGAGCTCACGCTCACGCTCAGACCAAGCAATGCTTTTTTTCTTCTCGGCAAAATTACACGCATCGCAAACGCCATGCTCATCGAAGAAAATAGCCTTCTTGATCTCGCCAGGTTTGTTCTTAAATTCCACTGTAGAAGAAGGGCGCTGATTATTCATCGCGCACTTCTTGCAGAACTGGATATCCAATGGCAGGCCGTAGCGGCCGTAGAGTGCTTGATCAGTCATACCGGGCTCACAACGACAGGTAGTTTTGGAAGATCCGGATACCGACCTCTCGGCTTTTCTCCGGATGGAATTGCACACCGAATACGTTGTCACGTTGCACGGCTGAAACAAATTGGTGACCTGAGTACTCAGTCAGTCCGATGATATTCGTATAGTTCTGCACCTCGAAAGAGTGCATGAAATATAGGTGATCGTCATCGCCCAAGCCTCTGAGCAGAGGGGAATTGCCCTGCACAGAGACCCGATTGAATCCCATGTGTGGTACCACACCCTTACAGTGCATTGCGCGTACTTCACCACGAATGAGTCCAAGGCCTGCAGTTTCACCGAACTCAAAACCGACATCACAGAGAATTTGCATACCAAGACAGATACCCAGCAGCGGCCGCCCAGCTTGTGCCCAATCGCGTACAGCGACTGCCATACCGGAAGCAGTCAACTCCGTCATTCCGTCGGTAAAGCTACCCACACCCGGCAATATCAGTTTGTCTACATTGCTCAGATCTTGCGGCCCCTTGATCACGCGAGGCTCGGCCCCCGCATGCTCCAGCGCCCGGATGATACTGAAGGTATTCCCCGCCGCACCATAATCGACCACACCCACACACTGGCTCACAGGGCTACCTCCACACCATTTTCTTTCAGATGACGCTTGATCTGACCGATATCCGCCTGGCCATAATGCAGCATCGAAGCCACGGCAATACCACTGGGTTTAGCACGAAGCGCAACATCCAGAATGTGATCGAGGCTACCTGCACCGCTGGCAGCCACGACAGGAATGCGGACAGCATCAACAACTGCGCTGATCAACTCGATATCGAACCCACGACGTCGCCCGTCGGTATCTACCGACTGCAACAATATTTCACCCGCGCCACGGAGCTCGGCCTCCTTGACCCAGCTGAGCAAATCACGCTCGGAGGGAATACGCCCGCAATCGCTGTAGCAAGTCCACCCGCCACTCGGCAACCGTTTGGCCTCCACATTCAAGACAACCGACTGCCCACCGAACACGCGAGCAGCAGCATCAATGAGATCGGGCTGCACCAATGCTCCGGTGTTGATCACGACTTTGTCGGCACCATGATGGAAAAGGCGGGTAAAGTCATCGACCGTGCGCACCCCACCGCCCACGGCGAAAGGAACCAGCAAATTGCGGGCAGTGGCAGCAATCTGCTCAAGCAGAATTTCGCGTCGATAAAGGCTGGCAACGATATCTACATAGAAGACTTCATCAGCCCCCTGTTCATAGTACGTCCGGGCCAATTGCTCTGGCAGTCCAACCTTGCGCAACCCCTCGAAGTGAACCGGTTTCACGACCTGGGGAGGCTTGACATCCAGCTTCGCGATGACTCGCATACTGCACCTCAAAAAAATGTTCCATCAAAAAATAAGTATTAAATCGGCTATTCGCACCGCAGCGCTGAGAGAAGATCTCTTTGAAGATCTAGCGACTAGCCACCAGATGCGAGACAACCAGATTGACCTGTTCGGCCGTCAAATAGGGATGCATGGGTAGGCTCATGACTCGGCCTGCAACCTGATCGCCTACAGGCAGATGAGCACTATCATCACTGACGGCTGGCTGGCGGTTCAGCGGTATAGGGTAATGCACGGCCGTTGGCACGCCCAAAGCTTTCAGCTTGGCTTGCACGCTCTCGCGATCATCAAGCTGTACCGTGTACTGCGCCCATACACTGCGGTTATGCGATTCAACCACTGGAGCGGGAATACCAACGGACGCCAATGCCTCGGCATAAAGATCAGCAACGCGCTGGCGTTGAGCCAGCTCAGCGTCAAACCCCACAAGCTTGGCGAGCAAGATTGCGGCCTGAAGAGTATCGAGTCGACTGTTCACGCCAACCCGGACATGGTGGTAGCGACGATCCTGGCCATGCCGTGCGATTTGCCGCATGGTAACCGCCAGCTCATCGTTGCTCGTGAAAATTGCACCACCGTCACCATAACAACCCAGCGGCTTGCTCGGGAAGAAGCTGGTGCAGGCGATGCTGGACAGATTGCATGAACGCTTGCCTTTGTACAGCGCACCGAAACTCTGCGCCGCATCTTCAATAACCATCACTCCATGCTTGGCCGCAACGGCATTGATTGCCTCAAAATCTGCGCATTGTCCGTACAGAGAGACCGGAATAATCGCTTTGGTGCGCGACGTAATTGCCACATCCAGCAGCGTGGCATCAAGATTATAGGTGCGGGGATCGATGTCAACATAGACAGGCTTTGCACCCAGCAACGCAACGGCCTCTGCCGTAGCAATGTAGGTAAAGCCAGGAGTAACGACCTCATCTCCCGGGCCCACCCCCAACGCCATCAATGCAATCTGCAACGCGTCCGTGCCATTAGCGACAGCGATGCAATGCCGTGCACCCGTATATTCTGCAAGCTTTGCCTCCAACTCACCTACTTCGGGGCCGAGGATATACTGTCCATGGTCCAGCACTCGCTGTATGCCAGCGTCGATCTGGCTTTTAAGCTGTTGGTACTGGCTCTTAAGATCGATAAATTCCATGAATCTCACACAGTTCGCTAGGTGCTTCATTCGTAATGGCTCGCGGAGGACGCTTAACACGAGGAGAACGTGAATTCGTCTCAATCCGCCAATATGGCACTACTCAAAATTTTTTCGTAAGCAACGGCCATTGAGACTGTAACGATCACCGCTGTGCTGGCAAACGACTTCCCCTTGCCCTTGAAGCGGCAGTTCGAGTTTCTCACCAAATTCGCTCATCCAACCAACCTGCCTTGCAGGCACGCCGACCATCAGCGCATAGGCTGGCACATCCCTGTTGATCACTGCCCCGGCCCCCACAAACGCGTACTCCCCAATAGTGACCCCGCACACGATGGTGCAATTCGCACCCAGAGTGGCACCTTTGCATACCAGCGTATCGCGGTACTCATTCTTGCGCTCGATGAGCGAGCGAGGGTTGTAGACATTAGTGAACACCATGCTTGGACCGCAGAACACACCCTCTTCCAAGGTCACATTGTCGTAGACCGACACGTTGTTCTGGATCTTGCAGTTATCCCCAATGATGACCTTGTTGCCGACGAATACGTTTTGCCCCAAGGAGACGCCTTTGCCGATGCGCGCGCCTGCGCAGACATGGACGAAGTGCCATACACGCGAACCGTCACCAATCTGCGCACCCTCATCGACGATGGCTGACGCATGAACCTGATACCCCATGTCGACCTCAGCGCTTCAAGGACGCCAGGAACGGGTGGCCTTCCCCGTCCTGCGCTACGACCACCTGGTACGAACGGATGGTATCAACCGTTTCCACGCAGTGCCGGGCATCCTCGATGCCGTAGCCACGCCCCGCCAGGATCTCCTTGTAGCTCGTGGTGTGCAGGTCGGTGAAACCTTCGGAGAACTCCATCTCCTCACCATCGACGGTAATCGACCGGTAAGTCGGCTTCTTGCCCTGCACAGCCGCGGGAAGATCCTGCGCATCAATGGAAAGGAACCAGCGCACCCGAGCCTTTTCATACTCGAGGTAGCCGGCGGCCTTGTAGTCATTGGCGAAGTGCACGACGTTGCGCTGGAGCTTGCCGAAAATGAAATGCAGCATGTCGTAGAAGTGCACACCGATATTGGTAGCTACCCCGTACGACTTGCGCGGGTCACCTTTCCAGCTTTCCATGTACCACTTGCCGCGAGAAGTGATGTAAGTGAGCTCGACCTCATACTTGCCCTCGCGAACCTCACGCGCCACTTTCTGCTTCAGGTCAAGAATCGCCTGGTGATGGCGCAACTGCAGGATGTTGAAGACGCGCTTGCCCGTTTCCTTCTCCACTTGCGCGAGTTCATCTAGCACTTCAGGGGTGGGTACCAGCGGTTTTTCGCAGATGACGTCGCAGCCCAAGCGTAGCCCGGCGGCGATATGGGCATGGTGCAGATAATTTGGTGAACACACGGCTACATAATCGAGCGCCGTTGCGGGGTCGCGACGGATGCGGTAGGCATGTTCGGCAAAACGTTCGAACTCGGTAAAGAATTCGCTCTGGGGTGACAGGCTGTCGATGATACCCACGGAGTCGTTGATATCGTATGCCGACACCAGTTCGTTACCCGTGTCCTTGATAGCACGCATGTGACGGGGGGCGATGTAACCGGCAGCACCGATAAGGGCAAATCGTTTCAAAGCAACGCTCCTGGATCAGGCCTTGATTACATTGTTGGCCGACGCACGGTATTTGCCGCGGCTGTCGACGATCAACCGCGCATGCGCCTGGATATGCGCATAATCGAACTTGTCGTGATCGGTAGCCAGGATAACGGCATCGAACGAAGCAAGGCTTTCAGCGCTCAGCTCGACACTGGACAGATTGAAATGGTGCTCACGCATTTTCGGAAACACCGGCACATGCGGATCGCTGTAGGCAACCACACACCCCTTGGCTTCCAACAGCTCCATGATTTCCACGGAGGGGGACTCGCGCATGTCATCGACGTTTTTCTTGTAGGCAATACCCAAAACCAACACCTTGCTGCCTTTGAGTGCCTTGGACTGATCATTCAATCCATCCATCAGTTTGCCGACGACATATTCCGGCATTGCTTGGTTGACCTCGCCCGAGAGCTCGATGAAGCGAGTGTGCAGGCCATATTCCCGCGCCTTCCAGGTTAGGTAGAAAGGATCGATCGGAATGCAATGCCCGCCCAACCCCGGCCCAGGATAGTACGCTGTAAAGCCGAAGGGCTTGGTGGCTGCCGCATCGACTACCTCAAAGATGTCGATGCCCATGCGGTCGGCGACCACTTTCATCTCATTGACCAGGCCGATGTTCACCGCCCGGTGAATATTCTCGAGTAGCTTCGTCATTTCCGCAGCCTTGGTCGAACTGACGGGCACGACACGATCAATCGCCTGCTCGTAGAGTGCGATGCCCACCTCCAGGCATGCCGGAGTGTGACCACCGATCACCTTGGGAATCGTGCGGGTCTCAAAGCCGGGATTACCCGGATCTTCACGCTCAGGCGAGTAAACGAGGAAGATGTTTTCCCCCACCTTGAGATCGCCCTGCTCTACACGTGGCAATAGCTCTTCTTCCGTGGTACCCGGGTAGGTGGTGCTCTCCAGAGAAACCACTTGCCCGGCACGCAGGTATGGCCTGATAGCTTCCGTGGTATTGATCACGAAGCTCATGTCCGGCTCACGATACTTGTTCAGAGGTGTCGGTACACACAGGATCAAGGCATCACACTCACCTACCCGCTGAAAATCACAGGTGGCTTCAAAACCGCTGTCGCGTGCATCACGGATACGCTCGGCCGAAATATGCTCGATGTAGCTTTCTCCGGCGTTGAGGCGAGTAGTCTTCACCTCATCGATATCAATACCGAGCACGCGATAGCCGATGGCGTTGTAACGCAGCATCAGCGGCAGGCCCACGTAACCCAGTCCAACAATACCGATGAGCGCCTCCCGGCTCTTGAACCTGGCGATGGTGTCCTGCTTGGTAACCGACATACTGATGAAACTCCCCTTCTTTTAAACCAAATTCGGGTCAAGCACTGACCATGGAAAGACGCTTGCTCATGGCGAGCAAGACACTTCCTGATCGATTTCGCCTCGCCTACTCAACCTACGGCTCTTCAGGAATGCTGTAGCCGCGGCGCTCAATTCAAACGACATATTATGCCTTTACCGCTGCCTCAAGGCTCCCGAAAAATCAGATATCGACGCGCGAGCACAATCGTTCACCGGAAAGAATATCAAAATGCCATACACCAGCACCAAGCGAATTCCCAGCCGAAGAACCCAAAGCCCCCCGCCCCTCGCAAAGATAAAGCTGCATCCGATCCACATCCGGATCAAGCCGCTACGTTCAAGGCATAACCAAGGACGACAAGGGTTTTCAAACGCCAGGCATTGACAACCCTCGACAGAAAGTCATGGAGCAAGATAGGGGTAAAGATATAAAGCAGGCCGCCAGATCACGGCGATGATTGAAGGGAGGGAAAGGGCGCTCCGAGCACCGAAGAGGATAACGCCCCTAGCAGCATGGTGCTAGCTGTCGGGAGACGACTCAGGACGCACCGAAGCAATGATCCTACGCTTGCCACGCATCACTCCATATGCGGCAAGCAGCGGCCCTATCGCAAGCCCGACGATCAGGGCTGCCACCACCGGCACTGCCACCGGCATCGATGGCGCAGACCAACCAAACAATATCAAGGCAACCGATTGCTGGTTTTCCAACACAAAAAACAGCACCACAGCCGCCAATAGCAACACAAAAAGTAGTGCCAGAGCGCGCTTGAAACTACGCATCAGAGTGCTCCTTTCAATACTCAGCCGGGCTCATGCTCATCTTCATTCACCCGATCCCGCAACTCCTTCCCCGGCTTGAAATGCGGCACAAACTTACCATCAAGGCTGACCGACGCCCCAGTCTTGGGATTACGCCCAACCCGAGGCGCACGATAATGCAGGGAAAAACTGCCAAACCCCCGGATTTCAATACGCTCACCGGTCGCCAAGCACTGCGACATCTGCTCAAGCATGGTCTTGATGGCCAACTCGACGTCCTTGGACGAGAGCAGGCCCTGGTGGGTGACAATACGTTCGATCAGCTCCGACTTCGTCATATTTTTCCCTTCGTTATCAAGCAGCTAGATCATTGCTTAATCAGTTTGTAGCACGCTCGGAGGGATTTGAACAGGGCGCATCTTGACTTAATAAAAAAATTCAAGAACGCACTACATCGGAGCACCCATGCTGCGCCTCGCCAGACCAGCCGGCGCAATCAAAAATCACAGGCAAAAAAAGGGCGACCCGAGGGTCGCCCTTTTTACCGATCAAACAGAACTCAGTTCTGCTTGGCCATTGCTTCGCGCAGCAGCGCAGCCATGGTGGTATCGGCAGCAGCTTCCGGAGCGGTGTTCTTCAGGCTCTGGATAGCTTCGCGCTCTTCAGCATCGTCCTTCGACTTGATGGACAGGCTGATAACGCGGGACTTGCGGTCGACGCTGATGATCTTGGCTTCGATCTCTTCGCCTTCCTTCAGCACGTTACGAGCGTCTTCAACGCGGTCACGGCTGATTTCGGAAGCCTTCAGAGTAGCTTCGATGTCGTCGGCCAAGGTAACGATGGCGCCTTTGGCGTCAACTTCCTTGACGATACCCTTGACGATGGCACCCTTGTCGTTGACAGCAACGAAGTTGGAGAACGGATCGTCTTCCAGCTGCTTGATGCCCAGGGAGATGCGCTCGCGCTCCGGGTCAACCGACAGGATGACGGTTTCCAGCTCGTCGCCCTTCTTGAAACGACGCACGGCTTCTTCGCCGGTTTCGTTCCAGGAGATGTCGGACAGGTGGACCAGGCCGTCGATGCCGCCTTCCAGACCAATGAAGATACCGAAGTCGGTGATCGACTTGATGGTACCGCTGATCTTGTCACCCTTGTTGAACTGGCCGGAGAAGTCTTCCCATGGGTTGGACTTGCACTGCTTGATGCCCAGGGAGATAC